>JBPCRG010000039.1:0-3664 GCA_050997095.1 Thermomicrobiales bacterium
ACTACCGGATCGTGATGGAGCGCACGGAGGCGCTGCTCGTCGCGGTGACGACCGAACTCTTCGGCAAGCCCGCCTTCATGAACCGTGGCGCCGAGATCGTGCTTTCGCCGCCGTTCCCGCGTTTGAGCCTGCGGGAAGCGATTCGGGAGAGGTCCGGCGTCGACTATGTGGACCACCCGGAGGCGGAGGATCTGCTCCGCGCGGCGAGGGCGGCCGGCGCGCAGATCGAGGGCGGCACCGTCTGGCCGCGGATCGTCGACGAGATGCTCAAACAGTTCGTCCGGCCCTTCCTGATCCAGCCCACGATCCTGATCGACTATCCGGTCCAACTCTCGCCGTTGGCGAAGCGTAAGGTCGACGATCCGACGCACGCGGAACGGTTCCAGATCTATCTCGGCGGCGGCGAGATCTGCAACGCCTTCACCGAGCTCAACGATCCGATGGAGCAGCTCGCGCGCTTCCGCGACCAGCAGCAGGACCGCGAGGCCGGCGACGAGGACGCGATGCCGATCGACGCCGACTTCGTCAACGCGCTCATGTATGGAATGCCGCCCACCGGCGGGATCGGCATCGGCATCGACCGGCTGGTCATGCTGCTGACCGACCAGACCACCCTGCGCGACGTGATCCTCTTCCCGGCGATGCGCAAGGTCGCCTCGAACGGGGGGGACGAGGGATCGGAGACGGTCACGGGCGCCGACGAGTCCGGGAACGATGATCGGACGCCGGACCGATAGTTCCGGACCCAGGCGGACGTGGGGTATCATCGGATGGATGCCGCGCGACCGAGCGATGACGCACGCCGCGGGATGCGCGGCGCTTTCGCTTTTCAGGAGACCACGATGAGCGACAGGATGACCAAGAAGGATCGCGGCCCGGTCGACGAGATCAAGGAGAAGAGCGGCATCTACATGCTGGGATTCGAGCGCGAATCGTTTTTCGGGCTCGTCCTGCCGATCGCCTTCACCATCCTCGTCGGCGGCGGACTCGGCATCTTCATCTGGAAATTCCTCTAGGAAGCGTCTTCAACGGGCCGCCGGGCCCCCACCCCGTCATTCCGGGCGGAGCCTGCAGGCGGAGTTGAGGAATCGCTTCGAGCGGAGCGAGAACCGTCGTCGGCTGGACCAAGACACATGGCGTTGCACAGATCACTCAAGCTGGGCGATCGTGCCCTCCCGCGCGGGATTGAAACCCCGAGCTCAGTCATCTTAGGTCGGTTGAAACCGACTGCCGCCGATCGCCGTAAATCGAGTCCTTGCGACCGCAGTCACGTTGAAGACGCGCTCTAACCCCTCCTTGATCGACGGACCTCGTTGTCCGCGCCTCTTCGTTTGTGACCTATGGGCGTCCCATCGACGCCTCGTCGCTCTTCCGTCGCGCCCGTCCAGTTCCTACAATCGCAGGAGGATCCGACCGGGATCCGGTCCAGCGGTTGTCCGGGAGACGGGGCGAGACGACGATGCGGATCAGACGGACGATTGACGCGGGGATTCGGTCGGCGGCGCGTCGGCGGTGGCGGATCGCGCTTCTCCTCTGTCTGAGCCTGCCCGGCCTTGCCGCCGCGCTTCCGGCGTTGGCGGCTCCTGCGTCCGGACGGGCGGAGTCGCGGTACTACGTGGAGGCGACGGGGCACACGCTGGGCGAGCCGTTTCTCGCGGTCTGGATCGCGGCCGGCGGCATGGAGGGGATGGGGCTGCCCGTCAGCGGCCCGATCTCCCGGCACTCCGGGGAGATCCAGTATTTTGAATACGGCGCGCTGAGCATCCAGAGCCGGGCCGGAAAACCGCACACCACCCGCATCAAGGTCGGCTCCCGGCTGCTTGCGGTCGCGCAGCCCGCCGACCGCTCCGCCGCCGAGAAGCGGGTCGGCGGCCCCGCCGTCCGCGCCGCATTCCGGGGCCTCCCCGGGCGCCCGACGGCGAAGGGCGTCCTGTGGAACCCGCGCACCCGCCATTCGATCTCGGGCCGGATCAAGTCGTTCTACGCCGCGACCGGCGGCGCGGCGAGGTGGGGCGCGCCGCTCTCCCAGCCGTATCTGGACCGGGGCTTCAGGGTTCAATGGTTCGACTACGGTCGGATCGAAACCTCGGGAAGCGGTGCGACAGTCGCCGCGCCGGTCGGCGTGGAGTTAGCGCGGGCGTCGGCCCTGCCGACCGGGCGGGAACCCCGCGGGTCGCTGATGCTCTTCCCCGCCGATCGGTTCATCGCCCATCGCGGCGACGGCGCCGTGCCCGAGGCGGCCCGCGCGTTCACGCCGGTCACGATCCGGATTCCCGCCATTCAGATCGACGCCAAAATCGAGCAGGTCAAAATCGTCGACCACGTGATGGGCGTTCCGGCCGATCCGTGGAACGTCGGCTGGTACCGCTCGCTCTCCCGGCCCGGCGAGCGCACGAACGTGGTCATGGCCGCGCATCGCGACTGGTGGGGCATCGGGCCCACCGTCTTCTACCGCCTCGACCAGCTTGCCGTGGGCGACGCGATCTACCTGATCGGGCAGAACGGCGCCGGCGCGACCTATCGCGTGAGCGGACTCTTCACGATCGGCGCGGACGACAACGCGAACGCCGTGATCGGCGACGGCGGCCACGAGTCGCTCACCCTGATCACCTGCGGCGGCGCGTTCGACGGCGCCGAATACCAGCTACGGCAGATCGTGCGCGCGGACAGGATCTGAGACCTCGATCGCGTCCTCCGCCGCAGATCGCTCGACCGTGGAGTCCGGCGGAGGAATCGGATCGCGCGCATCGTCCAGCGCATTCGCCGCCGCCGGGGGCAGTCGCAGCGTGAATGTGGACCCGGCGCCGACCGCGCTGACGACGTCGATCTCCCCGCCGTGCGCGTCCGCGATCGCTTGGGCGATCGCGAGACCCAGACCGGCCCCGCCGGTCCGCCGCTCGCGCGACGCGTCGGCGCGGAAGAACCGGTCGAAGATGCGCGGCAGATCCTCCGGCGCTATCCCCCGGCCCGTGTCCGTCACCGAGACGGCGATCCGGTCGCCGCCCGGCACGATCCGGACCTCGATCGCGTCGTCCGCGGCAGTGTGCCGGATCGCGTTGTCGAGCAGGATCACGAGCGCGCGCACCAACTGATCGTGGTCACCCTCGACGATCGGCGCCGCCGACGACTCCAGGCTGAACCGTTGGCCCGACCCCAGCGACGACGCGGTCCGCAAGGCGTCGCGGGCGACCTCGTCGAGGGAGACGAGGCGGAGCCGGACGTCGCCGCTCGAGATCGCGCCGGAGCGGGCCAGGGTGACCAGATCCTCGACCAGCCGGTTCATCCGCCCGCTCTCCCGGCGAAGGTCCTCGAGCGTCTCGGCCAGGTCGTCCGGCGGGATCGCCCCCGCCTCGGCCTGCCGGGAAAGCACGTCGATGTTGCCCTGAATCGCGGTCAGGGGCGTGCGCAGCTCGTGCGAGGCGTCGGCGATGAACCGTTGCTGACCCGCGAACGTGGCCGAGAGCCGATCGAGCATCTGGTTGAAGGTCGCGGCAAGCCGGGCCAACTCGTCAGGCGACGAGGGGACGACGAGGCGCGCCTTGCGCAGCTGGCCGCCGCCGACGTCGCCCGCGATCGCGGCGGCGGTGGCCGTGATGCGGTCGACGGGCCGGAGCGCGCGTTCGGCGAGGAACTACCCCACCACCGTCGCCAGCGCGACGCCGAC
>JBPCRG010000072.1:0-6051 GCA_050997095.1 Thermomicrobiales bacterium
CGACGGAGACGTCGCCGGTGGCCGCGCTCACGCGCAGGGCGCCGGTGAGCTCGCCGATCCAGGTGTCGCCGTTGGCGTTCTTGATCACCGCGGCGCCGTCGATCACGCGCAGGCGCACCTTGCCGGACCCGGTGCTGACCTCGGCGTGGCCCTCCACGCGGTCCACGCCGATCGCGCCGACGCCGGTGTTCGCGTCGAGCGGTCCGGTGCGCTCGAGCTGGATGTCTCCGGCCGAGGTCTTGACCCGACACTCGCCGAGGCGGCCCGCGCAGCGGAAACCTGCCGCCGCGGCGTCGCCCCGGAGGTGCGAGCCCGTCGGCAGTTCGATCGTCACATCGATCGATCCAGTCTTGCCGAAGAGGCCGAGACCGCGCTGCTTCGCCGCCTTGACGAGCAGTCGGCCGGCGGCGTATTCGACACGGGTCTGCCTGGCGGCGAGCACGTCCGGCTCATGGGATTCGTCGCTGGGGCGCACGTCCACGACGGTGTCGTCGCGGTCGCTCGCGGTGATCCGGGCATCGCCGACGACGAGTTCGATCGTGGCAGAGATCGGCTCGGGGGTGTCGAAGGTGGGCATGGAGTTCCTCTCGGATGGCGTGGGCGGGCGTCCCCGCCGACGGGACGCGTCGTGAATTGCGGCGTCGAGTCGCGGGCGCGCTAGCGCACCCATCCGGTGAAGCGCTCGCCGCCACGGGTTGACCCTCGTTCGGAGCGGTCGTCGGTCTCCAATGCGGCCGCGGCCGACCGGACGAGCCAGGCGTTGACCGAGAGCCCGGCCCGACGGGCGGCGTCCTCGACCCGGCTCTTGAGGTCTTCGCCAAGACGGAGGTTGATCCGCGCCATCGCGCCCTCCTCGCCGTCCGGCGAGACCCGCGGCGCCGCACCCGCCGCGGACGCGCCCGGCTCCTCGAGCGCGCGGTCGGAGGAGGGGCTCGTCACGACGAAGCTGGGCTCGCGTCCACGCAGGCGCAGATCCACCGAGCCGGGAGCGAGATCGCGCGTGATCTCCGCCGCCGCCGCCGACAGCGCATCCAGCAGGGCGAGGCGCACCGCCGACTCCAACGGCGCGGCGAGCCGCTCGGCCAACGCGCGGGCGTCCTGCCCCCCGGTCTCGGCGGCCATCGCCAGGGCATGGCGGATGTCTTCGACATACGGCGTGAGTTCCATGATGCCAATATGACACCATAATGATGCCATGTCAAGCCATATTGGGGCACATTGACCTCAAAGTGGCACCATTGTGGACATCGGTCGGATATGGGACGCGGACACGAGGACTACCCGATGCTCAGCCCGGCGCAATCATCTCGGGCCGGGCCTGAAGGGATCTCCTTTTGAGCCCTTCAGGGGGTTAGCTGTCGGATCGTTCGTCGAGGTCGTCCAGTTGTCGGGCCGGGTCGCGAACGTGGTTATGGCGATGGCGACTGCCCGGACGTCATTCCGGATGAGCCGGCGGCGACGCCGAACCTTTCCCCGCGCCTCCACCGGCGCGTCACTTGCCCGATCCGGCGGTTGGACGACGTTAGGGCTGGGAGTGGTGGCGACATTCCATGACCGGTGTGGCGGCGTGTTTGGACCGCTCCGCGTCGCATTCCCCGTGAGGGCTGGCGGGCAGCTTCCGGTCGTCGCGAAGATGGAGATGGTGGTCACCAAGCATGGCATTAAGAATCTTGGCCGGCCCGCGCCGATGCCATGCCGAGGGGCCTTCACCGAGGAGGTGAAGCCATGCGCGACGTGTGGCATGGGCGCGGGAGACGGCGAGGTGATATTCGAGTCAGTCGCGCAGTTGGATTGCCGGAGTGTTCCAGGCGAAGGGGGCGAGTTGCTCGTCCAGCGGCGCCTGGGTCATCCTGTTGGCCAAAGTCGACATCGTGTAGGCGCCGATGCCTAAGACGACCTCTAGGGCGTTCTGGCAGGAATAGCCAGAGGTCAGGAATGCGTTCAACGAGTCGACACTGACCGCTCCGGCGCTCGCGAGGACGTCGAGCGTGAACACCCGAATCGCCTCCAGTCGTTCGATTTCCAAAGGCTGCCGCTCCCGCAATGCCGCAATGAGGTCGGAACCCGCACCGAGCGATGTCAGTCGTGCGGTGTGCATGGCCACGCAGACGTGACATCCCGCGCGTGCCGCGATCGTCATAATGAGGACCTCGCGCGCAACGGGCTCCAAGGTCGTCGTTTCGAAGATGCTGCTGATCTTCAGGAAGCCGTCGAGCAGTTGGGGCGAGGAGGCCATCCGCGCGACCGGAGCGGGGAGATAGCCGAGGCGCTTGGCCGTCGTCTCCATCGATCGGCGAGAGTCGATCGGGGCGGACTGAATGGTGTGATCGACGAACAGGTTCGCTGACATGACGCTTCCTCATCTCCGAGCGGCACTATTGCCGATTCGGGACATCGGTTTCAGAATCGACAACATCATTGACTATATGGTAAACCAGATTGTCGAGGTCTGCAATGCCTGAGTCGGAGAGTCTCGGCTTCGAGTTGCCTCTGCTGCTGTTCGTGGGCTTTCGCTCGCTCATCGACCAGCTGCATGCCGAACTGGCCCGGCAAGGCCATCCAGACGTGCGTCCGGCCCACGGCTTCGCGATGCAGGCGATCGGCCGCGATGGCACCACTGCGAGCGAATTGGGTCGGCGTCTGGGCATCTCCAAGCAGGCCGCCGGCAAGACGGTTGATCGGCTGGAGAACCTGGGCTATGCGGCGCGGGTCGACGATGAGGCGGACGGGAGGCGCAAGTCGGTCCGGCTCACCACGCGCGGGATCGACGCGCTGATCCGCTCGGCGGCGATCTTTGAGGACCTGCGGATGCAGTGGAGCAAAATTCTTGGAGAGGAACGCCTTCGCCGCCTGGAGGCAGATCTGCGCACGCTCGCGCCTGCGTCCGGCTTCCGCCTCGATGTGGCCGGTTGGTTTGGAGCCTGACAATACGATGGGCACAGATACGATTCCCGTCGCGGATTCCTTCCGACTGCCCAGTCGTTTTTCCCCGCAATGGAGCGCCGACCCAGGGAATGCGCTCCCGATTCGTCCTCGACTCCGTCTGTGGGGCGCGGCGAGACGGGCCGGGGAACTCCCCGGCCCGCCTCGAGATCGGTCGCGGCGGCCGCGTCCGGCGTCACGGAGTCGGCGTGGCGACCGCTGCCGCGATCCGGGTGTTGACCTTGGCCGATCCGGCCGCGGAGATGTGCGTGTGCGTGGCCGGCCGCGTCGGGGCGGGGTCGGCGACAGCTTGCAGATTGCCGACGGCGGTCACGATGGTCATGCCGGCGCCGGAGATCAATGGTGTGTAGGTGCACTGGGAGGTGGTGTCCGGGCACTTGATCGTGCCGCCGCCCTTGAGGTTGCATTGGAAGGACCCGTCCGCGTTTTCGACGTACGAGCCTCCGGCCGACCGGCACCCGCTCGCGAACGATCCTTTGTCCATCGCGGTCGCGCCCGCCTGCTGGCCCAGTACCCCCGCCAGCAGCAAGGCCACGAGCAGGGCGCCCGCCAGCCGCACCGCCGTGCCCCCGATCCGCCCCATGAACCCCGTCGTCGTCTCCATCGCCGTCTCCTCTCGCCGCGTCGTCCGTCGTGGCCGCTCGACCACAGCGTCACGATAGGCGGCGGAAGTGGGGGGCGCCTCCGTGAAATCACCCAATGCGCGCGCGCGAAAATCACCCGGTCCGGAGCGCGCGGGCGGCCCCGCCCGGTGCTATAGTGGTCGTCATGATGACGTCGAATTCAGACGCGGTCGCCGCCTCGACATGCGAAGAGGCACGCTACGATGCGCCCTACTGGGAGGGGATCGCCGACAGCTGGACGAGCGCGCGCTCCGATCGCCTGTGGCGGACCCACAGCGACGCGGTCAACAACGCGCTCCTGGAGCGGTGGCTGCCCTCCGCCCCGATCGGACGCCTCCTGAAGACGGACATGTTCGACGAGGCCGTCGGCGACGGGCTCCACCCCCTCCTGCGGTCGCGCGCGCGGTGCGTCGTCGGCATCGACGTCTCGGCGGCGGCGTTGGCGGCGGCGCGGTCCCGGCTCGGCTCGCTGCGGGCGGTCCGGGCCGACGTCCGCCTCCTCCCCTTCACCGCCGGCGCGTTCGACGTCGTCGTCTCCAACTCGACCCTCGACCATTTCCCGTCGGCGGATCAGATCGCCGTCGCCCTGCGCGAGCTCCGGCGCGTGCTCCGCCCGGGCGGGAGCCTCATCCTCTCGCTGGACAACGTGGCGAACCCGGTCATCGCCTTGCGGGCGATGGCGCCCTACTCCTTCTGGCGTCGGCTGGGGGTCGTCCCCTACTACGTCGGCGCCTCCCACGGGCCGGACGGCCTGCGGCGCGCGGTCGCGGAGACGGGATTCGAGGTGCTGGCGGTCGACGCCGTCATGCACTGCCCGCGCGTGCTCGCCGTGCCGCTCGCGAGGCTGCTGGAGCCGCGGCTCGGGCCGCGCGGCCGGGCGCGCCTCCTCCGTCGGCTGATGGATTGGGAGCGGTTGGCGCGGTGGCCGACGCGCTTCCGCACGGGCCATTTCGTCGCCGTCCACGCCGTCCGCGCCGGCGGGGAGGAGCCCGGCCCGGGACGAACCTCCCGCTCCTCGCCCGCGCGCGGGGGAGCGCCGCCTTCGCCCGCCACCTGCGCGGCCAGGCGGAGTTCCCGTTCCGCCCGCCCGCCGCCGTGCTGGAGGCCCAAAACCGGCGGGTCCGGCGCATGGTCGCCCACGCCTACGCCACCGTCCCCCACTACCGGGAGGAGATGGACCGGCTCGGCCTGCGCCCCGGCGACCTCCGGACCGCCGCCGACCTCGCGCGGCTCCCCCTGGTCGAGCGCGCGCAGCTGCAGCGCGACCCCGAGCGCTTCGTCTCGACCGCCGAGCCTCTTGACCGCTACCTCCGGCTCCGCAGCGGGGGCAGCTCCGGGGCGCCGCTCACGATCTACCATGCCGCCGCCGCGGTCATCGAGAACGCCGCGCACGGCGAGCGCGAGCGCTCACTCGCCACGCCGCTGATCGGCCGCCGGACCGGGTACCGGGAGGCGGAGCTCGACGGGCCGTTCAGCACGGCCTACGATGTCCGGCGTTTCCTTGTCGCCCGGACCCTGGCGCCGCCGGGCATGCGGATCGAACGGAAGTTCATCTCCCTGCTCGAGCCGCCCGCACAGGTGGCCGCCGAGATCGAGGCGTTCCGGCCGGACGTGCTCCACGGCTTCGGCTCGGCCCTCGCGCTCCTCTTCGCCCATTACGAGGCGAGCGGGCCTCCCGCCCATCCGCCGCGCGTCGTCACCACCAGTTCGGACCCCCTGCCCGACGCCGCGCGCCGCCTGATCGAGGAGCGGTTCGGGATCCCGGTCTTCGCCACCTACCAGGCGATCGAGGCGTTCAAGATCGGGTTCACCTGCGGCCAAGGCCGCGGCTACCACCTCAACGCGGACCTCTACCCGGCGCGGATCGTCGACGCCGGCGGCCGGACGGCGCCGGACGGCGAGGTCGGCGAGGTCGTCGTCTCCAACCTCGTGAACCGCGCCACCGTGCTCCTCAACTACCGCCTCGGCGATCTGGCCGCGGTCTCCGCCGACCCGTGCCCCTGCGGACGGTCGCTGCCGCTGTTGTCGTCGCTCGAGGGCCGGAGCGGCGAGACCGTCGAGCTGCCATCGGGGCGGATCGTGCACCCGCAGGCCGTGCGGACGGTCTTCACCGGCGAGGAGCGCGTCTGGCAATACCAGGTCGTCCAGCGGACGCCGGGGCATTTCGCCGCCGCGGTCGTGGCCGCCGCGGGTGCCGACCGCACCGAACTGGGCGCGCGGGTCGCGGCCGGCCTCGTCGCGCGGCTGGAGGAGGGCGTCACGGTCGAGGTCGCCTTCGTCGACGCGATCGGGCGCACGGCCAGGGGCAAGGTCCTCCCCGTCATTCCGCTTCCCCGCGATCGATGGGGCGACGCGGGCGCCGGCGGGGCGGGCGATGGCTGACACGGCGGGTCGGCCGCGGCGGTTGGTCAACACCGGGCGCCTGGCCGCGTCGGCGGCGGTCGAGCGGCGCCTGCCGTGGTGGCCGCGGGAGCGGATCGAGCGG
>JBPCRG010000079.1:0-3256 GCA_050997095.1 Thermomicrobiales bacterium
CAAGAGAATCCTCGACTCCGCCTGCGGGCTCCGCTCGGAATGACGGACGGGGAGGCGGTTGCCCGGTCTGCCAAGACCGACGAGATTCTTCCTGCGTCAGAATGACATGTTGAGCGCGCTTCCTCAGCTGAGTGCTCCGACCAGCGGCAGTCTTCGCGCCCGTCTCTCGCGTCGCCTCCCCCTTGCCCCCGAACTCGGGGCGGGTACCCTCTGGGTGCGGGTCGGGGGGATAGGGGGCCGTTCCCGTTCGATGACGACCCACAAGGCCATTGCCTTCACGACACCCACCTCTTCCCTTCCATGTTGTCGCGTGCTACAGTCTGATCACATCGAGGCAAGCCGTCTGAATCGGCGCGGGCCGGTCTGCCGGTCGCGTTCGGGGGTGCCAATGGACAGTGCGAAGCTGGTCACGGTCGCGGAGGCCGCGAAGCGGCTTGAGCGGTCCACGGAGCAGGTGCGCCGCTACCTCCGGGAGGAGCGGCTGACCGGGCAGCGCCTCGGCGGGCAATGGTTCATCGACCGCGCGGCGCTCGACGCCTTCCACGAGAAACTCGGTCTGCAATCCAGCTTTCTCGACAACGTCAGCCCGGCGAACCAACTCGACCCGATGGGCGCGACCATCGGCATCGGCCACGGCGGCGGCGGCGACATCGCCAAAGGCAAGGACGCCTATCGCCACGCATTCTGGTGGAGGCGCTGATGGCCCGCGCAACCTCGTCCTCCCATCCCGACTACCCCGCCGCGTTCGTCGACTCCTCCGCGATCATCGCGCTGGTCGACCGCGACGACGCCTCCCACCCGGCCGCGGTCGAGGCCTACCATTCGCTCGTCCGCGCGGGCTACCGGCTTTTCACCACCGACCACGTCGTCGCCGAGACCTTCGACCTCCTCAGCGCCTCGCTCGGCGTGGCGAGCGCGCGCCAATTGCTGCGCGACTCCCGCCTCGCCGTCTATGACGTGACCCCCGACGACATGGAGCGCGCCCGGGCCAGCCTGCTCTCCCGCACCGGCTCCCAGCCCCTCTCGATGACCAACGCCCTCAGCCTCGCCGTCATGGAGCGCCTCGGCGTCCCCGACGCCTTCGCCGTCGACCCCTCCTTCCTCGCCGAGATGAACTGATCCCGTCATCGTTGCAGACGACAACGTCGAGCATCGAGCTTTGAGCTTTGGGCCGTGAGGAGCGGTTCGTTTTTCTTTTGCATCTTGGCATCCGCTAAGTCGAACGTTTTGGCGCTCCAACCATTGTCCCTTCGTTCTAGCCTCGGAGAGGCTTTGTAGGTTGAGCCGGGTGCCCTCTGGGCGTTTTCAACCTAGGGTGGTTGAGCCCCCAAAATCCATCCTGGCGAACGCCCCTCAAACTCCCCCGCTTGACAACCCGCCGCTTTCGTCGCTCAATCCCGAGAGCCGTCGCCGCTTCCACGCCCTGGAGACTCCATGCCGACCGAAACCCCGCCCCTGCCGCCCCCGATCCCCCCGCCTCCCGTTCCGCCCGAGCCGGATCCGCCGCCGATCGTCACCGAGCACGAGCTGCGCATCGGGGAGCGCTCGCTGCGGTACACGGCGACCACGGGGCTGATGCCGCTCAAGAACGAGAAGGGCGAGGTCGAGGCGCGGCTCTTCTTCACCGCCTACACGCTGGTCGCCGAGCAGCCGGCGGGCGTCCGCCCGCTCATGTTCTCGTTCAACGGCGGCCCGGGCTCGTCGTCGGTCTGGCTCCACCTCGGCGGGCTGGCGCCCGTCCGCGTCGAGATGATGGACGACGGCGCGATGTCGCCGCCCCCCTTCCGGCTGGTCGACAATGAGCACACCTGGATCGGGGAGACCGACCTCGTCTTCATCGATCCCGTCGAGACCGGCTACAGCCGCGCCGCCTCCCCCGAGCTCGCCAAGCGCTTCTGCGGCGTGCAGGGCGACCTCGAGTCGGTGGCGGAGTTCATCCGCCTCTACCTCACCCGCTTCAAGCGCTGGCCCTCCCCGCTCTTCCTTGTCGGCGAGAGCTACGGCACCTTCCGCGCGGCCGGTCTCGCGGGCCTGCTGATCGACAAAGGCATCGCCTTCAACGGCATCGTCCTCGTCTCCAGCGTGCTCGATCTGCTCACGCTCCAATTCCACGACGGCAACGACCTGCCCTTCGCACTCTTCCTGCCGACCTATGCCGCGACCGCCTGGCGGCACGGCCGGCTCTCGGCCGAGCTTCAAGCCCGCACCCTCGCCGACCTGCTCCCCGAGGTCGAGTCATGGGCGGCCGGACCCTACCTGCTCGCCCTCGCCAAAGGCAGCGCGCTGACCGGGGAGGACCGCGCGGAGGTCGTCGAGAGGCTCTCGCGGTACACGGGGCTGTCGCCGCGTTATGTCGATCAAAGCAACCTGCGCGTCGAGATCCAGCGCTTCTGCAAGGAGCTTCTGCGCGACGCCGGCCGCACGGTCGGCCGGCTCGACAGCCGCTACACCGGGTTCGACGCGCCGGGGGTCTCGGAGGCGCCGGATTTCGACCCGAGCATGGCCGCCATCCGCCCCCCGTTCACCTCCGCGCTGAACGACCATCTCCGCGCGAATCTCGGCTACGAGAACGACCTCGAATACCACATCCTCCGCGGCGTCGAATGGGACTGGGGCTCCGCCCGCGAGGGCTACGCGAAGACGGGCGAGGCGCTGAGCGCCGCGTTCGCGCGCAATCCGTACCTGCATCTCTTCGTCGCCTCCGGCCACTACGACCTCGCGACCCCCTACTTCGCGACCGACTACACCCTGCGCCATCTCGCCCTCGATCCGGGCGTCCGCGCCAACATCCACACGCGCGAGTACCCCGTCGGGCACATGGTCTATCTGGAGAAGGGCGTGCTCGCGAAATTGAAGACGGACGTCGCGGCGTTCATCGCCGACGCGCTCGCCGTCGAAGGCAGACCGCTCCAAAACTGATCCGGAATGGAATCCCGTCGTTGGCGAATGATCGAGAGATGGAGGGTGAATAGATGTTGACGCAAGCGGGCTGCCTCGCCCGGCAGGGGCGTTTCCGCGCGATGCTGGCGGCGAACGATCTGGACGCCGCGATCCTGAGCGATCCGCACGAGATCCAATACCTCTCCGGATACCTCCTCCCGCCCGTGCCCGCCCTGCCCGCCGCGCTCTACATCGAGACGACCGGCGACGTCTTCCTGACGACCGCGGGCACGGACGGCGAGGCGTTCGTCGACCATCGCGACGCCTACGATCACCACATGCTCTACACCATGAATCCGGATCTCGGCCGCTGCCT
>JBPCRG010000116.1:0-3859 GCA_050997095.1 Thermomicrobiales bacterium
GCGCCGCACCCAGTCGGACCAATACGCGACCAGCTCCGCCCCGGAGAGCGTCCGGCCCTCGCCCTGCAGCACGTATTTTCCGCCTTCATAAAATTCGGACGCCGCCGGATCGAGCGCGATCACCAGATCGGCTCCCGGCTCGTACCCCGCCTTCGTGATCGCGAGCATCACGACTTCCAGGGCTTCCTCGTTCGATCCGAGGCTGGGCGCATAGCCGCCCTCGTCCCCGACGTTCGTGCTCATCCTCCGCTCCGCGAGCACGTTCTTGAGGGCATGGAAAACCTCCGCCCCCCATCGCAGCCCCTCCCGGAACGTCGCCGCGCCGATCGGCATCACCATGAATTCCTGCATGTCGACGCTGCACCCCAGCGCGTGCTTGCCGCCGTTGAGGATGTTCATCATCGGGGTCGGCAGCGTCCGCGCATTCGGTCCGCCGAGATAGCGGTAGAGCGGCAGCCCCGTCGCGTCGGCCGCCGCGCGCGCCACCGCCAGCGAGACCCCGAGGATCGCGTTCGCGCCGAGCCGTCCCTTGTTCGGCGTCCCGTCGGCCTCGATCATCGCCCGGTCGACGAGCCGCTGGTCGAGCGCGTCCAAACCGACGACGACCTCCGCCAGCTCCTCGTTGACGTGCCCGACCGCTCCGAGCACGCCCTTGCCGCCGTAGCGCTTCTTGTCGCCGTCCCGAAGCTCGACCGCCTCGTGCGCACCCGTCGAGGCGCCCGACGGCACCGAGGCCCGGCCGATCGCCCCGCCCAGAAGCGACACATCCACCTCCACCGTCGGGTTGCCGCGGGAGTCCAGAATCTCGCGTGCGTGGATCGACTCGATCAACGTCTCCATCGTCATCTCTCCCATTCCGGTCATCGGTCGTCGTCGCCTCGGAAGTATAGGGGCCGAAATCGGCCGCTTTGATATACTCACGGCGGAAAGAGGAATGAGAGGCGTCGACGAAGCAAGTACCCGGAAGACGATCCGCGCAGGGATGGGCGGCCCCCGACTGGAAGCCCCCTCGGAATTCGTCCGGCGAAATTCACTTCCGAGCCGGGCGGCGAGCGCGCGAGGTGCGGTCAACCGTCCATGGAGCCCCCAGTATCGGGCGCGGCCGCGCGATGCGGCGGCATAAGCGCGCCGATCGACGGCGAAGCAGGGTGGTACCGCGTGGAGGCCCCTCGTCCCTGCCGAGGGGCTTTTTGTTGCCCGAATCTGGGCGGTTGACCGGAAGCTGAGCGATCGCCATGACGTTCCTCAAACAACTCGACGAACTTGAGGCGCGGGCGCTTCGCGGACTCGCGTCGACCGTCGCCGACGCCGATTCGCTGGCGGAATGGGACCGGGCATTCGTCGGGCAGAAAGGCGAGTTGACGCTCGCCCTCCGTTCGCTCGCGACCGTGCCTCAGGACGAGCGTTCCGCCGCCGGGCGCGCTGCGAACGCCGTCAAATCGAAGCTGCTCGCCGCGCTCGAAGCCAGAAAGAAGGAGATCGCCGGCGCGTCGCTTCAAGACCGCTTCGACGCGGAGCGGATCGACGTGACCCTGCCCGGCCGTGCGCCCGCGATCGGCAGCGCCCACCCCGTCTCGCGGATGATCGACGAGATCAGCGAGATCTTTGCCTTGATGGGCTTTCAGACGGTCTTCGGGCCCGAGGTCGAAACCGGTCGCCACAACTTCGACCTGCTCAACATTCCCGCCGACCATCCTGCCCGCGACGTCTGGGACACGATCATCGTCGAGGACCCCGACCGCGAGATCGTGCTCCGCACCCACACCTCGCCGATGCAGGCCCGCGTGATGGAACGGACTCCCCCGCCCGTCCGGGTCGTCATCCCCGGCCGCGTCTACCGGTACGAGGCGCAGGACGCCTCCCACGAATGGATGTTCCACCAGCTTGAGGGGCTGGCCGTCGACAAGTCCATCACCATGTCGGATCTGAAGGGCGTGCTGCAGGAGCTCGCCCGTCAGCTCTTCGGCCCGGAACGCCGGATCCGTTTTCGCTGCGACTACTTCCCCTTCGTCGAGCCTGGCGTCGATTTCGCCGTCGACTGCGCGATCTGCGGCGGCAAAGGCTGCCGCGTCTGCAAGCACACCGGTTGGCTCGAGATGGGCGGAGCGGGCATGGTCCACCCCAAAGTGCTGACCGGCGTCGGCTACGATCCCCGGGAGGTTCAGGGTTTCGCCTTCGGATTGGGCATCGAGCGGATGATCATGATGAAGTACGGCGTGAACGACATCCGCGCCTTCGCCGGCAACGACCTGCGCTTCCTCGCCAACTTCGCCCGCGCCTCGATCTGATCCCAGGACCCGTGATCCGGTGAACCCATCGCCATCGAAGGTGAGGATCCAAACCCGATGAAAGTTCCAATGTCATGGCTCGCCGACTACATCGAGACCGGACTTCCCGCCCGGGAGCTCGCCCATCGGATGACGATGGCCGGACTCGAGGCTGAGAAGTTCGATGAGATCGGCGCCTTCTGGGACAACGTCTTCGTCGGGATTGTCGAGCGCGTCGAGCGCCACCCGAACGCCGACCGGCTCGTGCTCGCCGACGTCGACGCCGGCGAGCACCGGCTCCGCGTCGTCACCGGCGCGCCCAACATCGCAGCGGGGCAGAAGGTGGCGCTCGCCCTCGCCGGCGCCCGGCTCTTCGATGGCCACAGCGACAGCCCGGATCTGAAGACGCTCAAACCCGGCGCGATCCGCGGGATCATGTCCGAGGGCATGGTCTGCTCCGAGAAGGAGCTCGGCCTCTCCGGCGAGCACGAGGGCATCCTCGTACTGGAGGACGACGCCCCGATCGGCGCCCCTCTCCGGTCGTGGCTGGGCGACACCGTGATCGAGTTCGAGATCACCCCGAACCTCGCCCACGCCTTCTCGATAAACGGCGTCGCCCGCGAGGCCCGCGCTCTCACCGCCATACCGTTGCGGACGGTCGATTCCTTCGATCTGACGCAGGTCGCGCCGGGGGCGGACGACCTCGTCACGATCGAGGATCCGGACCTCTGCAGCCGCTACATTGCGCTCGTCTTCTCCGACGTGAAGGTCGGCCCCTCCCCGGAGTGGCTCGCCCGCCGACTCCGAGCGGTCGGGATGCGCCCCATCAACAACATCGTGGACGTGACGAACTATGTCATGCACGAGCTTGGCCAGCCGTTGCACGCATTCGACGCGGCAACCCTTCATGGCGGCCGGATCGTGGTTCGCCGGGCCTTGGCTGGCGAGACCTTGGAGACGCTCGATCACCAGATCCGCGAGCTGACGCCGGACATGCTGATTATCGCCGACGCCGACCGGGTCGTCGCCGTGGCCGGCGTGATGGGCGGCTCCGACACCGAGGTGGGCGACGCGACGACCACGCTGCTGCTCGAAGGCGCGAACTTCGACATGAAGTCCGTCCGCCGATCCTCCCGCACCCTCAAGCTGCGCAGCGAGGCCTCGGCAAGATACGAGCGGGGCGTCGACCCCAACCTAGTCTCGGCCGCGATGGCCCGAGCCGCCCGTCTGATCCTCGATCTCTGTCCCGCCGCCCGGATCACCGCCGTCCGCGACGTCTACCCCCGTCGCCGGGGGACGTCGAGCGTCAGCGTCCCCATCGGCGCCTTCGGCCGGATTCTCGGCGTCACCTACACGGAGACGCAGATCATCGAGACCCTGACGCTGCTGGATTTCGATCCCCGGATCGAGCAGATCGAGGCCGCGCCGCACGTTGTCGTGACGGTGCCCACCTACCGTCAGGACGTCACCATCGTCGAGGACGTGGTCGAGGAAGTCGCCCGAATCATCGGCTACGACACCCTCCCCAGCACCCTGCCGATCGGCCAGACGCCCCCCGTCCAGCGCGACGCCATGTACATGCTGCAGCGGAC
>JBPCRG010000117.1:0-4341 GCA_050997095.1 Thermomicrobiales bacterium
CGCCTCGGACCCGCTCCGTAGCCGCGTCGACGCCGCTCAGCTACGTCGGCCCCGCGGCGGCAGACCGGGTGACCATTCCGATCGAGGAGTTCTACCGGGTGCTTGGCGGGGGAATCGTGCCGGGCTCGCTAGTCTTGATCGGCGGAGATCCGGGCATCGGCAAGTCGACGCTGGTTCTGCAGGCGGCGGCCGCGCTGGGCAGCGCGGCGGCGCCGGTGCTGTACGTCTCGGGTGAGGAGTCGGCCCAGCAGATCAAACTCCGCGCCGACCGGCTGAAGGTGCGGACAGACCACGTGCTCGTGCTCTGCGAAACGAATCTGGAGACGATCTTGACGGCGACGGAGAACGCGGCGCCGACATTGCTGATCGTCGATTCGATCCAGACCGTCTTCGTCGACGAGATCTCGTCGGCGTCGGGAAGCGTCTCGCAGGTCCGCGAATGCACCGCCCGGTTGCTGCAGTGGGCGAAACCGCGGGGGATTCCGGTCTTCATCGTCGGGCATGTGACGAAGGAGGGGACCATCGCCGGTCCGCGGGTGTTGGAGCACATGGTCGACGCCGTCCTCTATCTGGAGGGGGACCGGTTCCACCAGTTCCGGATCTTGCGGGCGGTGAAGAACCGGTTCGGCTCGACCGACGAGGTGGGCGTCTTCGAGATGGCGGAGGAGGGGCTGCGCGAGGTGCGGAATCCGTCCGAGGCGTTCCTCGAGGAGCGGAACAGCAGCGCGGCGGGGTCGACCGTAGCGGTCACGGTGGAGGGCACCCGCCCGATCGTGGTCGAGGTGCAGGCGTTGACGACGGCGACCGCGTTCGGGCTTCCGCGGCGAAGCGCCAACGGGCTGGACACGAACCGGCTTCAACTGCTGGTCGCCGTGCTGCAGAAGCGGGTCGGATTGGGACTCGGCGCGCAGGACATCTTCGCGAACGTGGTCGGCGGCCTGAGGATCGCCGAGCCTGCCGCGGATCTCGCGGTCGCGCTTGCGGTGGCGTCGAGCTTCAAGGAGCGGACGGTCGACGCGCGGACGGTCGCGATCGGGGAGATCGGACTTTCGGGCGAACTGCGTTCGGTCACGCAGCTGGAGCGGCGGCTCAGCGAAGCCCGTCGGCTGGGCTTCACCCGCGTGGTGCTGCCGGCGGCGCTCGGCCGCCGGGGGAGCGCCTTCGGCGAGGGGCTGGAGCTCGTGCGCGTGGCGACGGTGGGCGAGGCGATCGAGGCGGCGCTTCGCTGAGGTAGGGTGGGAGTTCTGCCCCATCCAAGAGTTGGCTCAATCTCATCTTTTTGCCTTTGAGAGGCCGACGGGGCTGTGTGTCCGTCCATCGTCAAACGACCCGACGAGACGACGACGAGATCCTTCGTGCCTCAGGATGACCCGCATGATGGTCGTTCCGACGAAGGAGGAATTCCGTCGTCGTTTCGTGTTTCCGACAGTTAATGATGGACAAAGGACTCAGGCAGAAACTTCGAATGGAACCGACGATTGGTTGGAGTCTTCGGATCAGGTTCTTGTTTCCGTTGTCGGTCTGAAGAGACGTGGGCGCCGCTGGTGGCCTGTTGCGGCGAGGACGAGCAGTTCGTCGGCGAGAGCGGCGGCCGCGTCGGTCTTGCCGAGGCTTCGGGCGGCGGCGGCCATCGTGTCGAGGCGTCTGCGGTCGCCCAGCAGGATCGCGAGTTCAGCCAAGAGTCGATCAGGCGACGCGTCGGCCTGCGCGATGACCACTGCGGCGCCGGCCGCGCGCATGTGCTCCGCGTTGACGATCTGCTCGCCGCCGCCGCTCAACGGCAGGGGGATCAGGATGGAGGGCTTGCCGAGCATCGCCAACTCCGCCATCGTCCCGGCCCCGGCGCGGCTGAGCACCAGATCGGCGGCGGCCAGTACATCCGGAAGTTCGTCCCCGACGAAGTCGGTGACGTGGTAGCGGCCGCGCAGGTGGGCGGGCCAGGTCAGTCGGCGTTCACGGAGGCGCGCGGCGTCGTCGTTGGCCGACGGCGGACCCGCCTGGTGCAGGATCTGCCACGATTCGAGCAACTTCGGGAGCATCGCCTCGACCCGCGCGTTGATCGGAGACGCGCCTTTCGCGCCGCCCGTGACATAGAGCAGCGGCAGGTCGCGGTGGAAGCCGAACCGGTCGCGGCAGCGGTCCGGGTCGCCTTCGAGCAGCGACGCGCGGACGGGATTGCCCGTGACCGTGATCCGGCCGCGGAAGCTGCCGGCGCGCGCGGCCGTCTGCTCGTGCGAGAGCGCGAGCACATCGGTGAAACGCAGATTGAGCCGGGTCGCCAAGCCGAGGATCGTTGTCTGCTCATGGGTCAGGATGGGGGCCACGCGCGCGGAGGCGGCGACGGTGGGCACGCTGACGAAACCGCCCGTGCTGAAGACGACGCTCGGCTGGAAACGGCGGACGATCGACCAGGCGCGGCCGACTCCGACCGGAACCCGCAACGCGTCGACCGCGGTTCTGGCGTCGAGGTAGCGCCGGAATTTGCCGGTGGGAACCGACTGGAACTCGATGCCGAGATCGTGGGCGGCGGACCGCTCGATCCCGTCGTCGCTGCCGATCCAGAGCACCGCGCAATCGATTCGGCGCCGCCGAAGTTCCCCGACGACGGAGACGGCGGGCAGCACGTGGCCGCCGGTGCCGCCACCGGCGATGATCAGCCGCAAGGGAAGCGACGTCTGCTGTCGATCCTGCTCGACCAATTGCGTGGAACGCTCCTGACCGCGATGCGCCGAAAGACGACGCTGGCTGTCGAGTATAGGCGGGGGCGCCGTGGACGTGTGCTACCATCCCGAGTCGGCTTCGTCGCGGCGCGCGCAAGGCGTTGAGGTCGGGGACGATTCGCGTGAGGGCACATCGCATCAGCAAGTGGTGGTCGGTTCTTGTCGCGTTTGTCGTCGCGGCGATCGACGGAGCGAGCAAATCGGCGGTGATCCGACGCTACGGGCCGGAGAGCGACCGGCACGGACGGGCGCTCATCGGGGACTGGCTTTCGCTCTCCTACGCGCGGAACACCGGTGTGGCGTTCAGCATGCTTCGCGGCCACCGCGATCTGGCGGGTCTTCTCGGAGTCGTCGCCGTCTCGGCCTTGGTCGTCGGCTACCTGCGTATGCGTCATCAATCGCCGCTGCTGGTGGTCGGCGCGGGTCTTGTGGGCGGCGGCGCGGTCGGCAATCTGGTCGAGCGTCTGCGGGCCGGTCATGTGACAGATTTCATCTCCGTCGGCCGATGGCCGACATTCAATCTCGCGGACAGCGCAATCACGGTCGGAGTGATCATGCTTCTTTGGGTATTCACTTCTGAGGACGGCGCCGCGCGCGCCGGGACTCGCTTGCGTTTGGAAGATCGACGATGAGGCGCGAGAGGTACGAGGAGATCGACCTCGAACTCGAGAGCGACGAGGTCCAGATGATCGACCTCGACGCCTATGAGGATGTCCCCGACGAGTCGCGGTCCGGGATCGTCGAGCTGCGTCCGACGCGCGATGAGATCAACGAGCGCCTCGACAAGTTCGTGGCGAACCATCTGACCCATCTCAGCCGGTCCTATATCCAGGAGCTGATCGCCCAAGGCAACGTCGAGGTCGACAAGATCGTCCGCCGCCGCGTGTTCAAGATGACGCCCGGGCAGGTCGTCACGGTGAACGTCCCCGAGCCGGTCGTGGAGGTCGTCGAGGCGGAGGACATTCCGCTCACCATCGTCTACGAGGACGACGATCTGCTCGTGATCGACAAGGTGGAGGGGATGGTCGTCCACCCGGCGCCGGGCCATCCCGACGGCACGCTCGTCAACGCCGTGCTCTGGCACGTCCCGGAGATCGCGATTGCCGGATCGAACCGTCCGGGCATCGTGCACCGGTTGGACAAAGACACGTCGGGGTTGATCGTGGTCGCAAAATCCGACCGCGGACGGACGACGCTGATCAGGCAGTGGAACGCGCGCGCGGTCTCGAAGCACTACATCGCCCTCGTGCACGGGGTGGTGACCGACGACAGCGCGGAGATCAACGTGCCGATCGGCCGCGATCCGGTCCAGCGGAATCGAATGGCGGCGGTGAAGGGCGGGCGTGAGGCGATCACGCGCTTCACGGTCCTCGAGCGCTTGGCGGGGGCGACACTGCTGGATGTGGAGATCGAAACGGGGAGGACCCATCAAATCCGGGTCCATCTCGCGTTCATCGACCATCCCGTCGTCGGCGGCACGGTCTACACCCGCAACGGCGGAGAGAAAGGAGGGGTGAAGTCGCTCGCGCCGCGCCAGTTCCTCCACGCGGCGATGCTCGGCTTCACCCTCCTCGGCGGGCAGGAGAAGATCTTCGAGTCGCCGCTGCCCGAGGAGCTGGGC
>JBPCRG010000197.1:0-4255 GCA_050997095.1 Thermomicrobiales bacterium
TGATAGGACCGGTCGATCCTTGGGCGGAGACGATCGACGGCGTAGACCTGTGGTATCTCATCCCCGATGTCCCCGCGCTCGCACAGCTGCGTGATCACAACGTCACTTGCTGGAGACAGTTCAAGAGCATGCGATTGCAACTCAAGCCACTGATGGGCAACTTCGATCAAGTCGATGAGCGAGCCGAATGCCGGGCTCGTGCGCTCGAAGCCGCGCTCGTCTGTTGGAGAATCGGCCGCCCGAGACGCTTCAATGTGCAGGATCTGGACGACTCCGGAATGGTGACGCCAAAATTCAGGACTCGCGCAATCGAACTTGCAGGCAACTGTGAGTGGAATGGAGAGGCCTACATATTGGCTCTAAAAAACAAACAGATCTCGGGGTTTCGAAACACGGATGAAATGAAGTCATATTTTTCGATCAATGGTCTTACTAGCGAAGCGCAACCGATGCCTTCATCAGAGGTCCGATTGCGCTCATTTGCAGCCGTCGCTGACGCAATTAATTCAGGCACAGTCATCACTGACGACCTCGACGACCTGCTGCAAAGCCTGGGCGCGATGGCGCCCGACGACGCCGCGCCCCCGATCGCCGTCGCCTAGGGGCGTCGGCGATCAGGTGGTGCGGGAAACCGCGACGAGAATCTTCCTTCGTCAGAATGGCATGCGGAGCGAGGCTCCTCCGCAGTCAGTTCACGGATCCCGTCATCTGTGATGCACGGTTTGCCGACGCGGGCGGAGGAGCCGCGTCAGTACCGAACCGCGCTGCCGCCGGTGACGGGCGTGTCGACGGCGGCGCGGGGGGCGGCGGTCCAGTTCAGCTGGTCGATGTCCTTGCGCAGGCCGGAGAGCAGGAAGCTGAGCTCGCTGGCCATGGCGAGGAACTGGAAGCCTTCGCCGATGCGCTGGTTGACGCCGGCGGCCCCGGAGGCGTGGATGCCGGATGCGACGCGGTTGCGCACGCACGCCTCGCGGATCTCCGTGATCGCGGCGTTCAGCGCGTCGTTGTCGCTCTCCAGGGGCACGCCGAGCCCGATGCCCATCGAGGCGGCGAGGTCGTTGGGGCCGATGAAGCAGGCGTCGACGCCGGGCACGCTCAGGATCTCGTCGGCGTGCTCGACGCCCGTGATGTGCTCGATCTGAAGCACGACCAAGATCTCGTCGTCGGCGTGCTTCAGATAGTCGGCCCCGGTCGTGCCGTAGCGGATCGCGGGCATGCCGCCGCCGACGCTGCGCTTGCCTTTCGGCGGGAAGCGGGCGGCCTCGACGGCCATCTCGGCCTCCGCGCGGCTGTTGACCATCGGCACGACGACGCCCCACGCCCCGGCGTCGAGCACGCGCTTGAAGTTCTCGGGCGAGTTCCAGGGGATGCGGACCATCGGGGCGACGCCGGTCGGCGCGATCACGCCGAACATCGGGGAGAGCGTGCGGAGGTCGATCGCGTTGTGCTCGGTGTCGACGACCAGCCAATCGAAGCCGAGGGTCGCGACGTACTCGGCCGCCTCCGGGCTGGGCAGCGAGAGCCACGTGCCGACGGAAGGCTCGTCCGCGGCCAACCGCCGCCGAACATGATTTGCGCGCATGCTTGAGGACTCCTTGTTTTGTGAGCTTCGGGCTGTGGGCTTTGAGCCGTGGGTCGTCTGGACCGATTCAATCTTAAGGGTTGGAGCGTTTTCGTGCTGAAGCTTCTCAAAGAAACGTCTAGCGCGGAGGAGACGCGTGCGTAGGGGCAATCCTTGGGTTGCCCGCGTCGGGTTGCCCCTGCAGACGATCGCTACACCGCACCCAGATCATTTTCCAGCAGATAGCGCATCAGGTCGAGTTGGCCGGGGGAGAAACCGAGTTCGGTGAGGAAGACGGCGACTTCGCTGCGGTGCTGCATGGCGTGGTTGGCCTGGTGCAGAAGCATCTGCCAGCGCACGGCGTGCCGGGCCACGCCCGACGAGTTCTGGACGGCGACGGTCTCGGCGAGGTCGTCGTCCTTCAGCCCGGCGATGCACTGCTCGGTGGCCGACTCGATGGCCGCCCATCCGTCGCGCAGCGTCGCCAGATCCGGATAGGCGGCCGGGTCGAGGTCGATGGAGTCGGTCGTGCCCTGGCTGACGTTGATCCACGACGCCTGCGCGTCCATGCTGTGGACGAGCGTGTCGCGGACCGAGCCGAAGCCGCCGGGCCGGGGCGAGGTGAACTGCTCGGGGGAGAGCAGTTCGGCGGCGTCGAGGATTTTCGCGGTCGCCCACGACGCGTAGCCGTAGGTGGTGATGGTCGCGTCGAGCAAGGTCGTCATGCGGTTCGATCTCCTCATCGGGAAGGCCGGGGGTCAACGTCGCGGATTGTATCCGTTGATCAACATGCGGGCGGCGGAACGACGTCATGGCATACGCTTGGGAGATGAAGTGCCGCCGGGCGACGATGCGGGAATGGGGAACGCGATGAGCAAGAGTGGCAAGAGTCCGAAAAAGACGGTCAAGAGCCCGAAAGCGGAGGCCGGCACCGCGCCATCGTTCCTCTTCGGACCGACGCTGTATCTCCGCGGGATCGAGGTGGGCGATGCGGCCAACAGCGTGGCCTGGCGGCCGTCGCCGTTCCCGCTTCCGGCGGATCTCGTCGAGGAGCAGCTGAACGAGGAGATTCCCAAGCAGAGGGCGGAGGGAACCTTTTCCCTGATCGCCTGCCGTTGCGCGGACGACCGCGCCGTCGGCTCGCTCGTCTACGAGGTCGAGGACGGCCACGGCTGCCACCTCTCCCTGCACGCCGATCCGCTCAACCCCGACCGCAGCGACCTCATGGCCGAAATGCTGCGGGTCGCGACGCCGTGGCTGATCGCCGAGTGCGACTTCCTGGCGGTCTGGTTCGAGACCGTGGCCGGCGATCCCGTGGTCGACGCGGCCGCGGCGGAACTGGGGATGGCCCGGGTCTCGCGGTTTCGGGAGGCGCTCTGGCACGAGGGCGCCCGCCGCGACCTGATCTGCTACGAGGCGCTGCATCCGGCCTGGCTGGCGAGGCTGGGCACACCCGAGCCGGGGATCGAAGGCGCGGTCGCAAGGGAGATGCGCGTCCGCACGCCCCGGACGCGGGCGGACGGGAGCGGCGACGCGCCGGCCAACGCCTTCGTGGCGGGCCCCCGACTCCACCTCCGCCCGCTGGAGGGGGAGGACGCGGAGGCGCTGGCGCGCTGGTCGGTGCGCGAGTCCGATTCGTCGCACGATCAGGGCCGCCGCATCGGCAGCCCGATCAGCTACCGGCACCAGAACCGGACCAACGCCGAGGAGAACCCGCCCACCTGGCCGCGATTCGCGATCGTGGTGACCGAGGGCAACCTGCTGATCGGGTCGAACGGGCTCGTGGTCGACTGGCTGCATCGGAACGCGGAGACGGAGACGATCATCGTCCAGCCCGAGTACCGGGGCAAAGGCTACGGCACCGAGGCGAAGCACCTGCTGCTCGAATACGCCTTCGAGCGTCTGGGGCTGCATATGGTCTATTCGTATGTCTGGGACTACAACCTGCGCTCCTGCGCGGCGCTGCGCAAGCAGGGGTACCGCGACGCGGGCCGCTTCCACTGGACGGGGCTGAAGAACGCCGAATGGACCCACGACATGAGCTTCGACCTGTTGGCCGACGAGTGGCGGGAGCGGATCGGCGGCCGCTGATCTCCCGCCCGGACGGCCGTGACTCCGAGGGCAACGGAACGGCGGCAGCGCTCTTGCACGTGGTACGCCGTGACGGGGCGACCGAATCATCGCCACCCGATTAGCCCCGACGATGGGCAAGCGAGAGGACAGGACCATGAGCGACACCGGCAACGCGACGAGCGTCACCATCACCTACTGCACGAGCTGAGGGTATCTCAAGCGTGCCGCCAGTTTGGCGGAGAATATCCTGCACGATTACGAGAATCAGGTAACCAGCGGCGTGACGATCGTGCCCAGTAGCGGCGGCGTTTTCGAAGTCGCGGTCGGTGATGAGCTCGTCTTCTCGAAGAAGCAGCTCGACCGCTTCCCGGAAGAGAACGAGGCCGAGGAGCTCGTCGGTAAGGCGCTTGGGGCGTAGACGACTTGCCCTCACCTCCTATACCCCCTCTCCCTTGCAAGGGAGAGGGGCGTCAGCGACCCAGGTAGCCTGGACTAGTGGCGTTTGTGGTGGCGTCCGTATTATCCGGAATCCATTTGAACAATAGACACGTTATCCGGTGACGCCAGCCGGTCTTCAGCCGGCTTCGGTCCGTCAGCCCGGCGTCTTTAGCGCCGGGCGAC
>JBPCRG010000265.1:0-5841 GCA_050997095.1 Thermomicrobiales bacterium
CTTCCTCTCCGCGCAGGTCACCGCCTGGCTCGCCGACGACGGCTGGCGCGCCCGCGCCGCCCACGCGAACGATGCGGCGACCCGCCTCGCCGCCGGTCTGGCCGGGGTCCCCGGCGTCCGGCTCGTGCGCCCCGTGCAGACGAACCACGTCTTCGCCGCCCTCCCGGCGCCCATTCGGGCGTCGCTCGACCGCGCGGGCTACGTTCTCTTCGCCTGGCCCCAATTCGGTGAGGATGTCGACCGCTTCGTCACGAACTGGACCACGCCGGAGGAGGAGATCGACGAGTTGGTGCGGACGATGTCGACAGCCTGAAGCGTCGACCCTGGCGTCGCGCCGGATCGATTGCGGTACAGTGACCTCAAGATTGGCTTGGACCATCGCCACGAGGAATCGGGAAACGCGTGGAGCGCTGCCGTCAGCTTTCGCTCGGGAACTGGCGAAATTTCGTCGCCGCAGACGCGGTCTTCGAGGATCGCGCCTTCATCGTCGGTCCGAACGCGTCCGGAAAGTCGAACCTGCTTGACGCTCTCTGCTTTCTCGCGGATCTCGTCGCGGTCGGAGGCGGATTTCAGGAGGCGGTCCGGCGGCGCGGCGGTCTCGCAGGGATCCGGTCATCCGCCTCGGCCACCGACGCTGATGTCACGATTCGGACTTTTTGGGAGAGCGGCGACGGCGGCGACTGGGAATACTCGCTGACCTTCGGCGGGCATGATGACGGAACGCTCGTCGTCAAAGCGGAGACCGTCAGGCGAGGAGGCGCCGGCGACGCGCTCCTGGATCGGCCAAACGACGATGATCGCGCCGATCCGCAGCGGTTGACCCAGACGCATCTGGAGCAGGTTCAGGTCAACCAACGCTTCCGGAGGCTCGCCGAGTTCTTCGCCGCGATCCGTTACGTCCACATCGTGCCGCAGATCGTCCGAGCCTCGAACCGATCGGGCGAGTCTCACTTTGCGGAGTTCGGCGAAGGGCTGATCGACGCCATCGCGTCGACACCTGCGACGACGCGTCTCGCCCGGCTCCGCCGCGTCCGGAACATTCTGCGGGTCGCCATTCCGGGTCTCTCCGACTTGGATGTCTCCCGGGACAAGCATGGCGCGGCCCATCTTCGCGCGAGATTCGGTGAAGGCCGGGCATCAATGGCATGGCAGGACGAACGGCTGCTGTCGGATGGAACCGTCCGGCTCGCGGGTTTGCTCTGGGCGCTCCTTGACGGCACGGGCCTGATCCTTTTGGAGGAGCCGGAATCGTCGCTGCATTCGGCATTGGTTCGATACCTACCGCAGATGCTCCATCGCGCGCAGCGACTGACGGGTCGTCAAGTCTTCATGACGGCGCATTCACCCATCCTCTTTTCCGACGGGGGAATCGGCTTGGACGAGGTGTTCCTCATGCAGCCGACAATCGAAGGTTCCCTCGTCTCACGCGCGAAGGACTTCGATGACATCCGGCATCAGGTCGAGGCCGGCATTCCTCTGGCCGACATCCTGACGGCCCGGACGGCCCCCGCGGACGTGCAGCGCTTCGCGCTTCTGCCATAGCAGCCGTGGTGTCGACGTCGAGAGTCGACCTGCTGTCGGTGGTCGAAGGTGAGATCGATCAAGCGGTCGTGGCCAGACTGTTCCGCGACACGGGGGTTGAGACCGCTCCCGCGATCATCAAGGGCGGAAAGGCCAAACTTCTCGGCGACCTGGAGAAATACGATCAGGCCGCCCTTTTTCAGCCCTGCCTCGTGCTCGTCGATCTCGATCACTCGCATCCGTGCGCCCCAGCCGCCCTCGCCGCATGGTTGCCGAAGCCCGCGCCGATGATGAACCTGAGAATCGCGGTTCGAGAAGTCGAAAGCTGGCTCTTGGCCGATCAAGCCGCGATCGCTTCCTTTCTTGGGGTGGACGTGGCAAGAGTTGCGAGGGTTGCGAACGAACCGGATGCGCTTGCTCACCCAAAATTGACGCTTGTCCAGCTGGCGGGAAAGTCGAAGCGTCGGGACATCAGGGATGACATCCCGCCACGGCCCGGATCCGGCAGAACGGAAGGTCCCGGATACATGGGCGCCGTCCTCACCTTTGTCCGGGATCAGTGGAATCCCCGCCAGGCTTCGCTCAAATCGGACAGTATGCGGCGGTGCATGGCCCGCGTCGACGCGTTGGCGGTGGAGTCGATCCTCTGACGGTCGGCGATCAGGCCACCAGGACGACCGGGTCCGGTTCGGGCTCTCGGAGGCGGTGGAGGGGGATCTGGCCGGGGCGTTCGTCCAGGATCTTAAGGAGGGCGGCGACGACGTCGGCGTCCCACTGCGTTCCGGCTCCCTCCCGGAGGATCGAGCGGGCGCGGTCGACGGACATTCCGGCGCGGTAGGGGCGGTCGCTGGTGAGCGCGTCGAACGTGTCGGCGATCGCGAGCATGCGCGCGCCGAGCCGGATCGCCTCGCCCGCGATGCCGTCCGGGTAGCCGCCGCCGTCCCAGTGCTCGTGGTGGTGCCGGACCAGGCGCATCCCTTCCTGATAGGCGCCGAACTCCTTCACGACATCGGTGCCGAAGACGGGATGGAGCCGCATCTGGGCCCATTCGGCCTCGTTCAGCTTCCCGGTGTTGAAGAGCACGCTGGGGTCGACCGCGACCTTGCCCAGGTCGTGCACCCGCCCCGCGCGCTCGATCAGGTCGGCCTCCTCCTCCGTCAACCCGAACTCCCGGGCGAGCGCCCGCGCCGTCTCGGCGACCCGCCGCGAATGGCCCGCGGTGTAGGGGTCGCGCAGCTCCACGACGTCGACGAGCTGGGCGAGGGCATGGCGGGTGTCCGCCCGGAGCTGGATCCCCTGGCGCACCGACTGCTGCATCAGGAGGAACGGGAGCAGGAGCGCCGGGATCACGATCGGCTCGGCCGATGTCGCGATCGCCGCGGTGGCCCCGAGCAGGATCAACGCCGCGTGCGGTCCAAGGTCCAGCAAGAGCCCGAGCCGCCAGGCGCGAAGCGGCGAGATTCCGGTCTGGAGCGCCCCGGCGGTGGCGACGAGCGCCGAGTTCCCGGCGTGCATCGCCAGCCCGGCCAGCAGCAGGTCGGCCAGTCCGAAGAGTTGACGCTCGGCCGCCGGGAAGATCAGATTCAGCGCCGAGAAGACGGCGGCGCCGAGGACGACCGAGAGCGCGCTTTGGCCCGAGTTGAAAAGGAACTCGACCCAACCCGACGACCGGCCGACGACGACCCGCAATGCCTCGGCCGTGGCGACCGCGAGCAGGGCGACCACGCCTGCCCACGACACGGGAAGCAGCCAGAGCATCGCGATGTAGAGCGCGGTGGCGACGCTGATGTGGGTGTGGTGGGTGAGGGGGAGCGCGGTCCGCTCGGCGAGCACCCCCGCCCCGATCAGGAGGAAGGCGACGACGAGACTCCGGCCGTCGCCGGTCGCGCCGCCCGCGAGGAACGCGGCGATCGCGAGCGCGGGGCCGCCGCAGGCGACCGCCGCCAGATACCATTTGAGCCCGCGGGGATAGGACGCGAATCCAGCCATCTCAACCGCGATCTGTGACCGGCTTCGGCGCAATCCGCCCGCACGCCGGCGTCTCTCCGACGCTAACGCCCGGATTCGGCGCGGACCAGTCCCCGATGGTCCCGCTTCCGCATCCACCGCCTCAGCCGGGGGCGACGAGATCCTTCGTTCCTCGGGATGACTGGGGGAGGGGCCGCCTTCCGCATGTCATCCCGACGGAGGAAGGATCTCGTCGCCCCGTCACCTGAGATCGGCCGAGGGTCGGAGCATCAGGCCGGATTGAGGACCACCCAGGCGTTGGCGAGCCCCGAGGCGCTTTGGCCGAGCAGGATCGATCCCAGGGAACTGGTCAGCGTCCGCGGGGCGAAGGTGACCTTGACAGGCAGGGACCCGTCCGACGCCGGGCAGTAGACCGAGATCCGAACCGACGTGCGGCCCGCGGTCTTCGCGAGCGACGCAACTTTGACGAAACGGATGTCGTAGCCCCGGAGCCCGAACCCGAGGTCGCTCAGGAGCGCGAAGCCCGAGGAGCCCGTCGGCATCGCGACCTCGATGACCGCCGGTCCGGTCGCGGAAAGATGCATCCCAATGTCGCTGGAGAGGAAGATGTCGGCGAGTTGGCCGTCGATCGAGACGAGGGGGTCGGTCGAACACCAGCGGCGAGCGGCGTCCGCCTCGTGGACGGCGAGCCCCGCGAGCGGCAGCGCGGCCAGCGCGATCCCGGTCTTGCGCAGGAGGCCCCGGCGATTCATCTTCCCAAAGGGTGCGGTCGTCTCGGACATCGCGGGTCGCTCCATTCGCATCCATGCTCGATGGCCTGCCACGCCGGCCTCATATCCTAGCCTGATCGTAGGGGGTGCCATCCGAATGGGCCATTCCCCGATGGTGGCAACGGAATGGGGAGGATCATCGCGGACGTCGGTAGGTATGGCGGGCGACCGTCGGTCGCGCGGCGGATCGGCGGAAACGGTCCGGGGCGGTCGGAAGCGGCGGGGAGGCGCGGTCCGGGCAACGGTTTCGGCGGAAGGGCCGCGTCAGGGCGCGGTCTCGGCCGGCCGCTCGGTCATGTAGACGGCGCCCGCCAGCGGGCGGCCGATGACGTGCTCCGCCCCGTCGACGACGATCCGGATCGGGCCGTCGAAGGGGAGGCGCTCCCGCACGGCGACGGTCGCGCCGGGGAAGAGGCCGAGGCCGCCGAGGTAGCGCAGCTGCTCGGGGTCGCGGTCGGAGACGCGGGCGACCGTCGCGGACTGGCCCGGCTCCATGTCGAGCAGCCTGACGCCGGAGACGCGGTCGATCGTGCCCTCGCGGCTGGGGATCGGATCGCCGTGCGGATCGCGGGTTGGAAAGCCCAGGGCCGAATCCATCCGCGCCTCGAGGTCGTCGGAGAGGTGGTGCTCCAGGCGCTCCGCCTCCGCATGGACCGCGTCCCAGGGCACGCCCAGCGTCTCGGCCAGGTACAACTCGAGGAGGCGGTGGTGGCGCAGGACCTCGAGCGCGACCCGTTCCCCGGCGTCGGTGAGCTCCACGCCGCGATACTTGGAGTGGCGCAGCAGCCGCAGGTCGTGGAGACGCTTGACCATGTTGGTCACGGACGGGCCGGTCACGCCGAGTTCGTCGGCGAGGCGCTGGGTGGTCACGTTCGGATCGCGCTCTCGGAGATGGTAGACCGCCTTCAGGTAGTCCTCCATGGCCTGCGTGACCTGGCGATGACCCGCTGGTTGCCGTTCGCCGATGGGGTCGGAGTCCATGATTCGTCCGCCCGGCGCTCGCGTGCACGCGCACGATCCCACCGCCGCGCTCCTGCCCCACATCGTCGCGGGGCCGGTCGCCCATTGTCAAGTCGCGCCTTGAGGGGAATCGGGGAATCCGCGACAATATCGAGCCGCGAGGGGTACGCGGTAGGCAGCATGCGGTCGGCAGCACGTAGACGCCTCGTCCCGCTGCATACCGCGTACCGCCTACTTCGTCGATGAAATGGAGTGCCCGACGCGATGGCTGAAGAGATCATGGATGTGGATGTGGATGTGGATGTCGAGAAGGTCGAGGAGGCCGCCGGTGCGTCCCCCGCCCTCGAGACGGGACCGAAGCGGATCGCCGTGATGATGGCGCATCCGGACGACCCCGATTTCTCGTGCGCGGGGACGTGCGCCGGATGGGCCGACGAGGGCCACCACATCACCTACGTGATCATCACCAACGGCGACAAGGGCAGCGACGACCGAAACCTCTCCAGCGAGGACCTCGTCGCGATGCGGCAGCGGGAGCAGCGCGCCGCCGCCGCGATCCTCGGCGTGCAGGACGTCGTCTTCATGGGCAAGGAGGACTGCATGCTCGCGCCCACGATCGAGC
>JBPCRG010000302.1:0-5490 GCA_050997095.1 Thermomicrobiales bacterium
CCGAGACACCGTACGAAGCCGCCAGCGAGTCCATGCTCAAGCGCGACGTCAGCGCCGCGCTCGACACGCTGACCCCGCGGGAGAAGCTGGTTCTCCAGCTTCGGTTCGGACTCGGCCACAGCCACCAGCACACGCTGGCCGAAGTTGGCGAGCAGCTACAGATCAGCCGCGAGCGCGTCCGCCAGATCGAGAACGAGGCGCTGCAGAAGCTGCGCCGCCTCGACGGCGACCGCCTCTTCGCCTACCACCAGGAACTCTAGGCGCGAGTCCGGAATCGTCCGGTCCTTCGCCTGGTCCTCATTCCTGTGCTGAAAGCTAAACGGGACGCGACCACCATCGCGTCCCGTTTTTCCATCGCCGACCCGGGATAGACTCGCAGCGCCACCGATGGCGGTTGGAGCGGGCGGTACACTGATCCCAGCGAAGCCCGCGACGTCCGTTCTCTTCCAGAAGGCCTATGTCTGACTCTCTCCTGAAACTCGCCGCGGTCCTGACGCTCGTCCTCCTGAATGGGGTCTTCGTCGCGGCCGAGTTCGCGCTCGTCAGCGCGCGTTCGACCCTGATCGACCAGATGGTCGCGCAGGGAAACCGCCGCGCCCGCGTCGTCCGCCAAGCGATGGCCGACCCCAACCGCTTCATCTCGGCCTCCCAGGTCGGCATCACGATGGCGAGCCTCGGCTTGGGCTGGATCGCCGAACCCGCGTTGTCCACCATCCTCCTGCCGCTCCTCGATCCCGTGCTCGGCGACGGCGCGCGCGTCAGCTCCCATCTGATCGCGGGGGTCGTCGCGTACTTTCTGATCACCGTGCTGCACATCGTGCTCGGCGAGCAGGTGCCGAAGATGATCGCCCTCCAGCGCTCGGAGGCGACCATCCTCGCCGCGGCCCCGCCGATCATCTGGCTGACCGTGCCCTTCCGCCCGCTGATCGCGCTCCTCTACTGGCTGACCGCGCTCGTGCTGCGGCCGCTCAACATCGAATGGCAGGGGGAGCGGCACCTCGTCTATTCCGCGGACGAACTCAAGCTGCTCGTCACGGCAAGCCACCAGAAGGGCCATCTCGAGCAGAGCGAGCAGGAGTTGATCAACCGCGTCTTCGGCTTCGCCGACATCGTCGTCGAGCAGGTGATGGTGCCGCGCACGGAGATGGCGGCGCTCCAGATCGACGCGCCGCTGGCCGACGTCACGCGGATCGTCGCCGAAAGCGGCCACGCCCGTTTCCCGGTCTACGCCGAGAATCTCGACGACATCGTCGGCGTCTTCTTCGCCAAGGATCTGTACCGTCTCCTCGCCGCCGACCAGCAGCACCAATTCCAACTCTCGCGCCTGCTGCGCGATCCCCTGATGACGCCGGCGACGATGGGGATCGACGACCTGTTGACGCAGATGAAGCGCCAGCGCACGCACATCGCGATCGTGGTCGACGAATACGGCGGGACCGCGGGCATGGTGACCTTGGAGGACGTGCTGGAGCGGATCGTCGGCGACGTCCAGGACGAATTCGAGACGGCGAACGACGATGTCCAGGTGCTCCAGAACGGCGAGGTGCGGCTGAGCGGGCTGCTCTCGATCGACGACGTCAACGAGCGCTTCGCGCTCGGCATCGAGGATCCCTTCTACAACACGGTCGGCGGCTACGTCTTCGGCCAGCTCGGCCGGCGCCCGGAGGTCGGCGACGAGGTCGGGATCGACGGCCACACGCTGCGGATCGACGCCCTCGACGGCCTGCGGATCGACCGGATCCTGATGACCGTGAAGCAGGAGGAGTCGGCCGCCACGCCCGGTGAGCTCGGCGCGGCCAGGGCCGCCGCCTCCTAGCGGGCACCCGCCGTCTGCGGCTGATCGGAGACGTCGACCTTCCCGAAGCGATGTCCGCAGACGGCGACCGCCTGCTCCGTCCAGAATCGCTTCGCCGGAATCCGCAGGACCGACGTCGCACCGCCGGCGCGGTAGACCTCGACCGTCATCCCCCGGATCACCGTCTCCATCTGCCCTTTCATTCCCCACGGCGCGCCAAGCCGGAGACGGTCGACGACGATCCAGGCGTCCGGGTTCTCTTCGATGAAGGTGCAGAGTCCGGCGGTGGTGACGATCGCCGGCACGCCGAGCCAGTAGTCGACGTACCCGCCGCCGACCCGACGCGTGTACCGCTTGGCCCGTTCCCGTCCGGCTGGGCCTGGAAGAAAGCGGAGATCCCCGTCGCCGTCCAACGCAAGGTGGAGCGCCGGCGTCATCGCCGAGAGCACCGGTTCGCCCGTCTTCCGGTGCAGCGCCACAAACCGCGCGGCGGCGGGATAATCGGCGTCGCCGATGGACTTGATCAGCAGAGACCGGGCCCCGTCCCCGAGATGAAGCGCGACCGCGAGCGCGAACGCGGCAGCGGCACCCCTCGCGGCGGGAGCCATGCCCCGCGGAACGCCGCTGCCCACGCCGGGCCACAGACGGCGGACGACCATCGCCGTCAGCACAAGCCCGAGCGGCTGGACGCTGATCAGATACCGCGGCTGGGCTTGGGTGACGATCGCCGCGGTCAAGAGCACCGGCGTCCAGTACGCGACGAGCACGACGATGATGCCCGGCGGGGGTCGATTCCCCCGAACGGCCGGAATGGCGGCGAGCAGCATCACCGCGGTGCAGCCCACGATCACGGTGGGCGCCAGGCGGGATCCGGTGCCGGGGACGAAAGTCAGCTTCCACGAGCGGAACGACGGATGCACGAATCGCTGGAATGTCAGCAGGTGGCCCCCGACGAAGGCGCGGAGCATCCCGCCGTTCGCCACGGCGTCCGGATCGGGCTGGAGCAATCGGTTGAGCGCCAACAGCGAGACGGGGGCGAGCCCGCAGACGCCCAACGCCGCGAAGAGTTTCGCGCGGGCCCGCCAGCCGTCGCGGAGAGCCGAAGCCACTGTCGACAGCGCAAGCGCGGGCAGGAGGAAGGCGACGACGATGTGGGTGTAGGTCGCCAACCAGAAGATCGCGACGATCCCCCAAGGGAGCGCGGGGTTCGACGGCGCGCGAAGCGCCAGGGTGAATCGCCAGACCAGCGCGACCGACAGCAGCTCAAGCGGCGCGTACATCCGCACGTGTCCGCTCCATTGAAGACTGACCGGGTCGAGCGCGACGAACGCGGCGGAAAGGATGCCCACGCCGCGGTCATCGGCCGCATCGCGTCCCAACAGGTAGGCGACGACGACGGTTGCGACGCCAAGCGCGACGCTGAGGAGACGCAGCAGGTGAAGGTGGTCGGGCGACCCCCATCCCAACCAGAACAGCGGGCACAGCAGGTAGGAGAGCGTCGCGCCCTGCAGGTAGGGCACGCCCGAGGGAAGGATCGGAAAGCCGTGGCGGGCCGTCATCTCCGCCGCCAGCACGCTGGCGGGCTCGTCGATGTGCGGCGCGAGATGGAACGCCATCCAGAGCCGCAACCCGCAGCCCGCCGCGCCGATCGCCAGAAGTGCGACCGCGACCGGCTCGGAGAGCAGAGACGCATGCCGGGCAAGGCTCGCCCGCACCCCGTCCAATCTGCGATCTGCCGGGTCGTTGATGGTCGGTCTCTCATCGAGGCGGACGAGGCGGCATCCCGTCGATGCCCACCGACCCGTGAAGGCTGTGGCTGCCCGAAAGCATACCGCGTCCGGGCGGCGCTCCCGCAGAGTCACGGCCCAATGCAGACATGTTCGCCGCTGAGGAACGATCGACGGGCGTCGGCCGCTTCCCCCCCGAGTACTAGACGCACCCGGTTCGCCCCGCCCGGTGGCTGGTTCATAATAGGCGGACGGATGGCGTCGTCGATCGCGCCGGAGGAGCCGCGGGTCGCCACCTCGCGCGGCTCGTCCCTGCGCCGGGCCAGCATGTGAAGATTCTTCAAGTCCTCTATTACTACTACCCGCATTGCAGCGGACTGACGATCTACGTCGAACGACTCGGACGGCATCTGGTCGAGCGCGGCCACGAGGTCACGGTGCTCGCCTCTCGGCACGACGGGTCGTTCCCGCGGGAGGAGGTGACCGCCGACGGCGTCCGCGTCGTCCGCGTGCCGGTCGCCTTCAGCATCAGCCGCGGGGTGGTGATGCCGACGTTCATCCCCACCGCGACCGCGCTAATCCGCGAGCACGACATCGTCCACCTGCACCTGCCGGTGACGGAGGCCGCGGCGATCGCCGCCATCGCGAAGGCGTTCGGCAAAGGCGTGGTCCTGACCCACCACACCGATCTGACCCTGCCGATCGGCAAGTTCAATCAGGTCGCGCAACGGGCGGTCTTCGTCAGCGGGTTGGGCGCGGGACTCGCCGCCGACCGGATCGTGACCTACACCCACGACCGCGCCAGCGTCTCGCCCTTCGTGCGCAAATTCAAGAAGAAGACGTCGGTCGTCTACCCGCCGGTCGAGATCGACGAGCCGACCTCCGCGGGCGTCCGCGCGTTCCGGGACAAGCACGGGCTCGGCGACAAGCCGATCATCGGATTCGCCGGCCGTTTCGCCGAGGAGAAGGGCTGCGACTACCTTCTGCGCACGATTCCCCGCGTTCGGGAAGTCTTCCCCGACGTGCAATACGTCTTCGCCGGCGAATATCTGAACGTGATCGGCGAAACGCTCTACGCCCGCTCCCAGCCGCTCCTGCGCGAGCACCGCGACCATGTCCTCCTGCTCGGGGTGCTGCGCGGCGACGACCTCGTCAACTTCTACGCCGCGAGCACCGTGACCACGCTGCCGAGCGTCAACTTCACCGAGACCTTCGGGCTCGTCCAGATCGAGTCGATGCTCTGCGGCACGCCGGTGGTCGCAAGCGACCTCCCCGGGGTTCGCGAGCCGATCCGCGTGACCGGCATGGGTCTGATCGCGACCCCGCGCGACGAGGCGGGGCTGGCGAACGCGCTGATCGAGGTCATGCAGAACCGCGAGAAGTACGTGCGCCCCCGAACGGAGATCGCGGATCGGTTCAGCGTCGAGGCGACCGTCGACGCCTACGAGCGCATCTACCGCGACGGGTCATGACGACGGCGTCGAGCACCGCCGCGGCCCGGGAGAAGGTCCGCAGGCTGATGCCGATCGAGGGCGACATCGGCTTCCGCCGCCGCTGCGAGACGGTCCTCGAATTCCTGGACCCTCAGCTCGGCGAGTTGGTCCTCGATTGCGGCTGCGGATACGGGTTCACGCTGCACGTGCTTCAGGCGTTGACCGGGGCCAGGCTGGTGGGCCTGGATCTCGGGCTCGACCGGTTGCGGGCGGCCCGGGAACGGCTGGGCGGGCGCATCGCGTACGTGCGCGGCAGCGCGATGGACCTGCCCTTCGCCGACGGCACGTTCTACAAGATCGTCAGCTCCGAGGTGCTGGAGCATCTGCCCGACGACCGCCTCGCCATCTCGGAGATGGCCCGGGTGCTCAAACCCGGCGGCACGTTGGCGATCACCGTGCCCTGCGCCGACTACCCGGCCGGGTGGGATCCGTTCAATTGGGGCTTGGAACGCGCGTTCGGCAGGCACATCGGCGG
>JBPCRG010000410.1:0-3342 GCA_050997095.1 Thermomicrobiales bacterium
GCGTTCGGCGGGGAGCGCGCGCTGGCCGCGTCCGGCGCATGCGCGTTGAAGATCGTCGCCAAGACCGCGGCCGGGCCGCACAAGGACACGGCCTACTCGGGAACCCTGAACCTCACGATCGGCGACAACGGCGCGATCGACGCCGGCAGCTTCGACCGCGACGACGGCTCGGGCGCCAAGCTCGTCGGCCAGGCGACCGGCCGCGCGCTCAACCTGCGGATCACGCTCGCGGACAAAACCGTGCTCGAACTCAACGGCACGGCCGAAAACGATCTGATCCTGTGCCGCGGCGCGGCGTCGGGCACCTTCGGCGGACCGGGGGACATGGACTTCGGCACTTGGCGCACCGTGGACGGCGGATCGTCCGGCACGTCGTCCGGAGCCGCCGGCGGCGGCTCCGGAAACTCGGCCGGCGGCGGGTCGGGCGACGGCAACGCGCCCGGCGGTGCGGATTGCCCGAGCGGGGTGGTCTGCGCCGGCGTCTGCTGCCAGCCGGCCGCCGGTCTGACTCCCGACAGCATGGTCTGCAACGCCGGCGCCTGCGACTGCACCTACAGCTGTGCCGCGGCCGGCTGCGGCGGCGGCGATGGGTCCATCGTCAATACGTGCGGCTCCGACCCCCAACCACACTGCCACAGCGAGTGCAACGTTCCCGCCGACACCGGCTGCGGCGACATGGCGTGCACCGATGGCACGAGGCTCAACCCCGACACCTGCACCTGCGACCCGACCGGCGGCGCGACCAAGGACCCGTGCGGCGGAACGGGGTGGACGGACTGCTCCGGAACCTGCGCCGACCTCTCCAAGGACGGCCAGAACTGCGGTTCCTGCGGCAACTTCTGCGGGACGTTGATGGTCTGTTCCGCAGGTTCGTGCGTCGATGTCTGCGCCTTGAACGGGTTGCTTGCCTGCGGCGGCACGTGCGTCAACGCCACCGTCGACCCGAACAACTGCGGCGTCTGCGGCCTCTCGTGTGCTGGAAGATCGCCCCTTGGAGTGTGCTTCGGTGGCCAATGCGCATAGGAGAGCTCCCCGCATCGAAGGATTGGAGCCGCCTTCGTTGGCCGCGCGATGCAACTCATTCCGACGCCATTGGTGACGCCGGGCTGTCGCAGGAGACCCAGCTGGGCCAGTTCCGGGACAGGGGTGTTGCGCACGGCGCGGCGGCGATTGCCAATTGAGGAATTCAGGGCCGCGCCACGCTGGGCCGATTGGCGCGGGATCGCCGCCGCTGATCGCGGGCACGGCCCTGAGGGCGTGTTTGCAGAGCCGCCGCCGCCGACATCGGGTGGGGGCGGACACGGAGGTCCGCTCCTACGAGACGGTCTCCCCAAGGGCGCGCTTGAGGAGCGAAGCGCCGTTGCGAACACGCCCTAGTGGTCTGTGCAAGATCAATCGGCATCGTCGCCGAAGTCGCCGCGCCTCCCCCCACCGTAATTCCGAGCGGAGCCCGCAGGCGGAGTCGAGGAATCCCTTCGAGCGGAGCGAGATTCTCGTCGGCCGGGCCGATGACCAACGACGTTGCACAAAGCACTCAGGCGGCCGCCAGCGGGGCATCCAGCGCCGGCGACGGCTGGGCGCGCTGCCAGGCGAGCACTGAGCGGCGGACGGCGAAGGTCGCGCAGACGACGATCAGGCTCCCGCCGAGCGCGACCCAGAGCGGCAGGACGGGGCGGAGGCCGTAGAGCGCGCCCGAGGCGAAGCCCGCCAGCATGATCCCGGCGCTGAAGGCGACCTCGAGCAGGGCGAAGGCGCGGGTCCGAATGTGCGGCGGCGTGACCTCGCCGACCGCGCTGTAGACGGTCTGCTGGCCCACGCTCGCCATGCCCCAGCAGAGATAGGCGACGGTGACGGTCGCGATCGAGCCGCCGAGCAGCAGCAGGACGAACACGATCGGCAGCAGCCCGAAGGTGAGCAGCGTGCCGTTCAACGAGCGCCCCAGGGCGGGAATCCGCGCGATCGCCAGCGCGATCCCGATGCTGCCCGCCGCGACCGCCGCGCCGACCGCGCCGACCGCCCCGATCGAGAGCCCCCGTTCGTGGTGCAGGTAGTTCGGGGCGAGGGTCAGCCCCAGGTATCCGGAGAAGAGCCCGGCCGAGGCCAGCGCGCAGAGCAGCAGCGTCGGGCGGTACCGGGCGACGGCGAGATAGCCGCCGCTCGTCGCCCGGCCAGGGCGGCTGACGGGACGGACCTTTGAGAAGAAGACGCCCGAGATCGCCAGCCCGACCGTCAGCACGGCGAAGACCGAGCGCAGACCGATCCGTTCGGCGAGCACGCCGCCGAGGAGCGGCGCGAGCAGGAGCGGCACGCCCGGAGCGATCGCGTAGACCATCAGGAAGCGGCGGGCGCGGGTCGATTCGTCGCCGCTCTCGTCGATCACGCGCGAGATCGATGGCCAGGCGAGATTCGCGGTCGCCTGGAAGAGGAAGGCGGGAAAGAGCTGCCACCAGTGGACGGCGAGCAGAAAGACGAGCGCGTTCGCGACGGCCAGCCACCGGCAGTTGATCAGCAGCCGGGGCGAGAACCGGTCGCTCAACGGGCCGGAGGCGATCAGGAAGAAGAGCCTGATCGCCTCCGCGACCCCGAGGATCACGCCGACGAGCGCGGGCTTGGCCCCGAGCGACTCGATGTAGAGGGTCTTGAATCGGTCGGAGGTGCCGAACGCGGCCTGGAGGAAGAACATCGCCCAGAAGAGGAGCGCCACATTGGGTTCAAGACCGAACCGCAACCGCGCTTTGAGCGCCACCGGAGACTCCGTTCCCGCCCCTCGCCCGGGCCAAAGTCCGGCCTCCGGCCCTTCCGATGGGCGGCATCATAGCAGCGGGCGCGGGCGCCGCCGGGGTCAGGCCGAATCGGCGGCGATCAGCCGTTCGACGATCACGACATCGCGCCACTGGCCGTCGAGTCGGGCGTGCCGCTCGTAGACGCCCACCTCGCGGAACCCGCAGCGGGCGCAGAGCGCGCGGCTGGCCGCGTTCTCGACGAAGACGCGCGAGAGCACCTTCCAGTGTCCGACTTTCCCGGCGGCGTCGATCAGCGCGGGGAGGAGGATCGCCCCGACCCCGCGGCCGCGCGCCTCCGCCGCGACGTAGATCGAGAATTCGGCGACCCCCGCATAGCAGGCGCGGGGCCGGTAGCCGTCGAGCGATGCCCAGCCGAGCACGGTCCCGCCGTCTCCGCCGGAGAGCGCGACGAGCACCGGATGGCGCTCGTCGTGCCCGGCCAGCCAGGCGGCGCGCTCGGCCGCCGTCCGCTCCTCGGCCTCGAACGTCGCCATCCGCCCGCGGATGCCCTCGTTGTAGAGCGCCGCGATCCGCGGGCAGTCCTCGGGTCCCGCCGCCC
>JBPCRG010000426.1:0-3240 GCA_050997095.1 Thermomicrobiales bacterium
GTCGCCGAGCGCAACGCCGCCGCCCGCGCCGTCGACTGGCGCTTCACCACCGCGGACGCCCGGATCACGCTCAAACGGCTCTACCCCGTCATCGACGGTGACAAATGATGCTAGTCACTGTACTCAGGATGACCCCCTTCAGTGTCATTCCGACGAATGAGGAATCTCGTCGTCGCTGAAAAGAATAGGGACAGCGGATCGAGTACGACCTTCGGCCGATGCAGACGATGCCCGTCAGGTCCGCCGCCGCCTTGGTCCGACCGAAAGGCATGGTCGATACTGAGGCATAGCGGGCGCTTGAACCCAAGGGCCGTGATCGGCAGATTTGGATCCTCTCAATCGGAGCATCGATGACCCTTTCCATGGATCGCGCGTCGACGGCGCCCCGGCACGTCATGGTCACCGGCGGGGCGGGATTTCTCGGCGTCAATCTCGTCAGGTTCCTGCGCGGCAGAGGCGTCGGCGTGACGTCGCTGGACCTCGCGCCGTTCGACTATGCGGACATGCGCGACCAAGTGACGATCGTGCGCGGAGACATCCGCGACGAGGCGGCGGTCGCGCTGGCGACGACTGGCGCGGACGCGGTCGTCCATTGCGCCGCCGCGCTGCCCCTCTATTCCCCGCAGGACATTTTCACCACAGACGTCGTCGGGACCAGGGTCGTGCTGGAGACCGCCCGCGTGGCGGGGGTCGAACGCGTCGTGCATATCTCGTCGACGGCGGTCTATGGCATTCCCGACCATCATCCGCTGCTCGAGGGCGACAGGCTGGACGGCGTCGGCCCATACGGCCAGGCCAAGATCCAGGCGGAGATGATCGCGCTGGAGCAACGGGCGAAAGGGCTCGTCGTGCCGATCCTGCGGCCCAAATCGTTCATCGGTCCGGAGCGCCTCGGCGTCTTCTCCCTGCTCTACGACTGGGCGCTCGACGGCCGCAACTTCCCGATGCTGGGCGACGGCCGGAACCGCTATCAGCTGCTCGACGTCGAGGACCTCTGCGCCGCGATCTGGCAATCGCTGACGCTGCCGGCGGCGACGGTCGACGACGCGTTCAACATCGGCGCGGAGGACTTCGGCACGATGCGGTCCGACTATCAGGCGGTGCTCGACGCGGCCGGTTTCGGAAAGAGGATCGTGGGCCTGCCCGCCGCCCCCGCGATCCTGCTGCTTCGCGGGTTGGAGCGGATGGGGATCTCCCCGCTCTACAAGTGGGTCTACGAGACGGCGTCGAAGGACTCGTTCGTGTCGATCGCGAAGGCGCAGTCCGTGCTTCGATGGGAACCGGCGCATTCCAACACCGACGCGCTGCTGCGCAACTTTGCGTGGTACAAGACGCATCGCGCCGAGTTCGCGACCGCGTCCGGCATCAGCCACCGCGTGCCCTGGAAACAGGGGGCGCTCGGCGTGGCGAAGCGTTTCTTCTAGACGACCGCCTCTTCAGGAATGGGCAAGCGCATGGATCGACTTCAGGATCACACCATCGATGCGCAGCCGACGGCGCCGAAGAGCAGGGCTGGGTCGTCGTCCCCGCCGCTGCTGCGGGCGATGCGCCCCCTGCAGTGGACCAAGAACGGTCTCGTCTTCGCCGCGCTGCTCTTCTCGCACCGGGTCTTCGCGCCGGAGTCGCTGGCGCGCAGCATCGCGGCCGCGGTCGTCTTCTGCGCGGTCAGCAGCGCGATCTACCTGATCAACGACATCCGTGACGTCGACGCGGACCGCGTGCACCCGAAAAAGCGGTTCCGCCCGATCGCGGCCGGCGAACTCTCCGTCTCGACGGCAAAGGCCGCCGCGACGGTCCTGCTCATCGTTTCAGTGACCGCCGCGTTCCTGATCCGTGACACCTTCGCCTTGGCCATCCTCTGGTACGTCGTGCTGATGGTCGCCTATTCGTTCGGCTTGAAACGGATCGTGATCATCGACGTGTTCGCGATCGCCGCGGGGTTTGTGCTGCGCGCGGCGGGAGGGGCCGTCGCGATCGGGGTCCCGATCTCCCCGTGGCTTTACGTTTGCACGATGCTCGGGGCGCTCTTCATCGGGTTCGGCAAGCGGCGCAACGAACTGGCGACGCTCGACAGCCTGGCGGCCCGCCACCGCGAGAATCTCGACGCCTACACGCTGCCGCTGCTCGACCAGATCATCGGCATCGTCGCCTCCGCGATGGTGATGACCTATTCGCTCTACACCTTCGACGCGGTCAGCGTGCCCGACAACCACCTGATGATGCTGACGATCCCGTTCGTGCTTTACGCCCTCTTCCGCTACCTTTATCTGATGTATCGGCGGGAGCTCGGGGGCTGCCCCGAGGTGCTGCTGGTCACGGACCGGCCCTTGTTCTCCTGCATCGCGGGCTGGGGTCTGACGAGCCTGATCATCCTCTATCTTTCGTAGCGCAACGAGGAGGCGATCCGATCCATGTTCACCGAGGAAAACCGTACCGAACCTCCCATGGCGGCGGATCCGGTCGAGATGCTTTCCGCGTTTCTCGATTTTCAGCGCGCGACGCTGCTCTGGAAAACGTCCGGACTGACGGAGGAGCAGCTGCGGCGGGCGATGACCGACTCCGGCGTGTCGCTTTTGGGGATGGTCAAGCACTGCGCCTATGTCGAGCGCTGGTGGTTCCAGATCATCTTCGCGGGACGCGACGTGCGGGCGGGCTGGACGAAGGAGGATTTCGGCGCCGATTGGCGGATCGAACCCGAAGACACAGGCGCGGATATTTTCGCCCTGTATGAGCGCGAGTGCGCGGTCTCCCGGGAGATCGTCGCGGGGGCGTCCTGGCAGACGGTCGCGGCCAAAGCCGCGCCGCGCGAAAGCGGGCACACGCTCGGCTGGGTTCTGAGCCACATGCTGGGGGGGATCTACCAGCACGTCGGGCAGGCAGACATCCTGCGCGAGCGGATCGACGGGTCGACCGGGGAGTAGCGGTCTTCGACCGTATCCTCAACCGCGCGTCGTCTGTGCGTGCAGGAGCGCGGCGATCTCCCGATCGCCACGGGCGGCCTCCAATGTCGGGATCCCCCAGCGAACCAGAAGCTCAAGCATCTCGCGCTGGACGTCTCGCGCCATCGAGGGGCCGCGGTAGGCGAAGCCGTTGTAGGTCTGCGCGAGATGGGCCCCGGCCGCGATCGCCGCGAGCACATCCGCGCCAGCTAAGATGCCGCCGACGGCGATGATCGGCAATCGCCCCCCAGTCGTGCCGTGGATGCGGCGGACGACCTCAAGCGCGCGGAGGCGCAACGGC
>JBPCRG010000477.1:0-12735 GCA_050997095.1 Thermomicrobiales bacterium
CTTCATCGACGCGCTCTCGGCGAGCGGGCTGACGACCATCGAGGCGACCAGCTTCGTCAGTCCCGCGGCGGTCCCGCCGCTCGCCGACGCCGCGGAGGTGATGGCATCGATCAATCGGCGTCCAGGAATCCGCTACCCCGTGCTCGTCCCCAACGAACGGGGGCTGGATCGGGCGCTGGATTCCGGAGTCGACGCGATCGCGCTCTTCACCTCCGCGACCGAAGCATTCTGCGAGGCGAACATCGGGTGCACCATTGAGGAGTCATTTTCCCGGTTCGGCCGCGTGCTCGCGCGGGCGAAACCGGCCGGGCTCTGGATCCGCGGCTACGTCTCGGTCGCGTTCGGGTGCCCGTACAGCGGCCCGGTCCTGCCCGAGGCCGGGATCGCCGTCGCCCTCCGCCTGCTCGAGCTTGGCTGCGACGAGATCTGCATCGCCGACACGATCGGATCCGCGACTCCGCAAAAGGTGGGAACATTTTTCGAGGCCGCTTCCGGCCAGTTGCCGTTCCAGGCGACCGCCCTCCACGTCCACGACACCCATGGCCATGCGGTCGTGAATGTCGCGGTCGCCTACGATGCCGGGATCCGCGTCTTCGACGGCGCCGCCGGAGGTCTCGGCGGCTGCCCGTTCGCCCCCGGCGCGGCGGGCAACGTGGCCACCGAGTCCCTGCTCGCATACTTCGCCAGCCGCAGCATCGCGACCGGCGTGGACTCGAACGCCATTGAAAGGGCTGTCAACGCGCTGCGGCGGCATCTGAGGCCTCCGGATGCCATTGACGGCAAGGAGCGATGACGCGCGTCGCCCCGTACTCGGCCTATGCCGGGATCTACGATCGGATCGGCCAGCGCGCGTTCGGGGAACGGATCGCGGGCGCCGCGCTCGCGCGGCTTGCACCCTCGCTCGGCCTCCCCGGGCGGGCCGCCGACCTCGCCTGCGGGACGGGAGCCGCCACGCTCGTGCTCGCCACCGCGGGATGGCGCGTGACCGGAGTGGACCGCTCGCCGGAGATGCTCGGCGCCGCCCGACTGGCCGGGGCCGCCGCCGGATCGGGCGCGGAGTGGCTGGAGCAGGATCTACGCGACCTGCGCCTCCCCGAACGCGTCTCGCTCGCGACCTGCTTCTACGACAGCCTCAACTACGTGCTGGAGTCCGACGATCTCGACAAGATCTTCGCGCGGGTCGCCGACAGCCTCGTCGGCGGCGGCTGGTTCGTCTTCGACCTCAACACCCGGCATCGGCTCGCCGAAGGCTGGGACAACGGCCTCGTGATCGTCGCCGACACCGACGATCTCCTGGTGATGTACCGCAGCTGGTTCGACCCGGCGACCGACCGCTCTCCGCTCGTGATGACCGCGTTCCAGCGCGATCGCTCCGGGCTTGGGCAAAGCTGGATGCGTTTCGACGAGGAGCACATCGAACGCGCCTACCCGCTCGACGACGTCGAGGCCATGCTCGACCGCAACGGAGTGCCGACCGTCGAATGTCTGGCATACGACGATCGCACGCACCGGTTCGTCGGGCCCGCGTCGGAGGCGTCGGAGCGGGCCGTCTACTTCGCGCGGAAGCGGTCCTACCCCCCGCCGATTGAGCCCGCAAAATGACCGGCTATCTCCTCGTCATGGCGGGGATGGCAATCGCGATGATCGCCGTCGCGGTCTACGTGCTCTCGTCCGCCGCCGACGGTCAGGCGGCCCAAGCCTCGCCCGAAGCGCTCCTGATGCTCGGATCCTGTGCCGTCGGCGACGGCGAGTTGCGCGCGATGTTGGCCAAGAGTCTGCCGTCACGGCTTCAGATCGTCGACGCTCTCTCGGATCCCCCGCTCACGCTCCATTCAGTGGACCGGCAATTGGCCGCCTGCGCGGCTCTCGGCCGGGCGATCGTCGTCCTCTCCGTCTCGCCTCCGTTTGAGACTCCGAGGGACGACATCGGCGCCTTCGAGGCGGCAGTCGGCGGGCTCATCCAGCACGTGGGAGCGAACGCGGGCGCGCTGATGATGCTGACCATCCCGCGCGCGCTCGACGAACCGGGGAGCAGAAACGCGGCGCTGGCCAGGCTTTGCCACGCCTGTGGCGGACAGATCGTCGACGTCGACGATGGTTCCCCCGCGGACGTCGCCGCCCGGATCGCCGAGTCGCTCCATTCGCTCACCGGTGACGGAACAGACCCTTTACCGTTGGCCGAATTTCACGGGTCACATGTCATCAGCTAGTCTTACCGGCGAGTGACACTTTCCGTCGTAGCGGCGGCTGAAAAGATTTCAAGAGGGCGGAACTCATGGACGACCGGGCACTCCAGTTTCTGCGGCGGCTTCTCGACTCGCCCGGACCGTCGGGCTACGAGACGGCTCCGGCCAAGGTCTGGCGCGAGGAGTCGGCGTCTTTCTCGGATGAGGTCCGCGGCGACGTCCTCGGCAATTCCTTCGCGACGCTCTCCTCCGGCACCGGCCCGACCGTCGTGATCGAGGGCCACATCGACGAGATCGGACTTCAGGTTACCCACATCGACGAGGAGGGCTTCCTCTGGTTCGGCGGCATCGGCGGCTGGGACGATCAGGTGCTCGTCGGGCAGCGAATCAGGATCGCGACGTCGGTCGGAGACGTGATCGGGGTGATCGGGCGCAAGGCCCGCCATCTCCTCGACGAGAAGGATCGCAACACGGCCGTCCGCGCCAAAGATCTGTGGATCGACATCGGCGCCGGGAGCCGCGCGGAGGCCTCGCAGCGCGTCGAGATCGGCGATCCCGCGGTCGTCGACGGCGCGATGATCCGCCTCAGCGACGATCTTGTGGTCTCGCGAAGCATGGACAACCGCGTCGGCGCCTTCGTCGCGCTCGAGGCGCTGCGGCTGCTCGCGGCCGACCGCCCGGCGATCCGGGTCGTCGCGTTGGCGGCCACGCAGGAGGAGGTCTCCTTCGCGGGCGCGTTGACCGGAGCGTTCCAACTCGCGCCCGCCGTGGCGATCGCGATCGACGTCACCCACTCCACCGACTACCCCGGCGCCGACAAGAAGCGCGACGGCGAGGTGCGGATGGGCGGCGGTCCAGTGCTCGCGCGCGGTCCGTCGCTCAATCCGCGGGTTTACGAGGGGCTGCGCGACGCGGGGCGGCGGCTCGGCCTCACCTGTCCCGTCCAAGGGTCGCCGAAGAGCAGCGGCACCGACGCCGACGCGATGATCTCGGCCGGAGCGGGAACCGCGACCGGGCTCGTCTCCATCCCCAACCGCTACATGCACTCGCCCAACGAGGTCGTCAGCCTGCGCGATCTCGAAAACGCCGCGAGACTCATCGCCGAATTCGTGCGGACGATCACCGCGGAGTCCGATTTCCGCCCGTAAGCAGACGACCGGTCTTTTTTCTCTGCGGTGTTTCTGGGATCTGAAAGCACGACGAGATTCTTCCTTCGTCAGAATGACATGCGGACGCCCGAGTGCCGTGCGGTGCATGATGCGGGAGAGCGAAGTCCTTCCTCTCCCCGTCATTCCGCGCGGAGCCCGCAGGCGGAGACATCGCGTCATTCCGAGCGGAGCCCGCAGGTGGAGTCGAGGAATCTCTTCGAGCGGAGCGAGAACCGTCGTCGGTCCACTCAAGGACAAACGGCGATGCGCAAGGCACGCAGTCGCGAAGGATCTCCGCCTCCCCATATCGCTACGCCGATCGACAAGGGACAGATTACGAGGATGGCGGGGGCGGGGACGACGGTTCCGCCGACTGGCAGTCTGGGCAGAGATACGTTCCCCGTCCCCCCACCCGGATCTTGATGATCGCCGCGCCGCAGACTGGGCAGGGGTGTCCCTCGCGGGCGTGGACTTCGGGGAAGCCGTCAAGCTGGTACGCCTTGCTGTTGACGATCTTCGCCCCGCCCTGCTCGATTCCGACCGCCAACGCCCATTGGATCGCCGAAAGCAGCGTCTCGACGTCCCCCGCCGCCGCGACATGGGCGGGAGTCCGCGGGTGGATCCGCGCCCGGTGCAGCGCCTCGTCGACGTAGATGTTGCCGATGCCCGCGACGAGCCGCTGATCGAGCAGCGCAAGCTTGACCGGGATGGTGCGGCGGCGCAGCCGGGCACGGAGATCCCCGGCGGTGATGCCCTCTCCGCCTGCCGTTCCCATGGCCTCCGGGCCGAGCCCGAAGGCGATGAGCGCCAGATCGACATCGGGCGCATGCAGGAGCCGGACCCAGCCGAACTGGCGCACGTCGCTCAGATAGAGCCGGGTTCCGTCGTCGAAGAGAAACTCGATGTGGGTCGTCTTGTGCGGATACGGACCCTCGGGGCTCGGCACTGTATGGCCCGTGTTCGCGCGTCGCCCGTCGGCGCGATGGACAGAGAGTGGGCCGGCGAGCTTGAGATGCACGAGCACGCTGAGTCCGCCGGAAAAGTCGATGACCAGAATCTTGCCCCGCCGCCGGGCGCCCTGAACGCGCTCGCCGACGAGCGGGTCCAGCGTCGGAATCGGCGACAGACGCATGAGTTTCGGCAGCCTGACAAGCACGGAGACGACCGCAAGACCGACGAGTTCCCGCTCGACGATCCGCCGGCCCGTTTCGACTTCGGGAAGTTCAGGCATCCGTCGCGGGAACCTCGAAGCGGTGATCGGCCATCTAGTCGGGAGTTTTCTCACGCATCCAGCGGGCGGCAGAACGCGCGACGCGGATGCCTTCGTCCTCGTTGGAGGATGCCCGGATCACGCGCGCCATCACATCCCATGCCGCATGTTTGGCGTCGCGATGTCGGACGTCGTAGAGGACCTCGCGCGGGCCGAAGAGGCGGCCCACCGTGCTGAAGAGCACCCGCCACTGATCTCCCTCTCTGGTCACCGTGACCTCGGACCGCCCCTGCCGCCACACGAACCCGTCATCCTTGGCGAAAGAAGCATCGTCCACCCCCCGTCCTCCCCCACCGCGAGAGCCCGGCAGCTTGTTCTCGAAACGAAACGACGACGCCAGCAGAATGTCCATTGGAATCCCTTCCCCGCAAGAGATGGCGATCGCGCGATCTCCCCGTCGGCGCCGCATCGCAGACGGTCGTTCGCGTTTGAGCGGCAGTGCTCAAAGGCATCCGCGCCCGATCAAACAGGCAAGCCGATATCCGGGACGACGGCATTCGCCGCCTTCCGATCATGCATCGCTTGGTGGATCGAACGATTGAGCCCGGCCGAGAGTTTACCGCAAGCTGCGGGTCCGGGTCACCCTTTTCGCCCCGCGCGTGAATGACCTCTCGGGTCCTTGGCGATCGGCCGCCGAGGAACGCGAACATTTGCGTCAATTCGGCCCGATGGTCAAGAATCGAGGGGATTCGACCACAGACAGTGCCGAAATGCCCCGATGCTCCGTATTGGCCGCGGCCCTCACGACGACTCGTCGACGAACGAATGCGCCGGGAGAAGGCGCTCCAACCACGTGGGCAGCCACCAGTTCCACCGTCCCAACAGCCGCATCGTCGCGGGCACCAGGAGCGCGCGGACGACCGTCGCGTCGAGGAACACGGCCAGCGCGATGCCCAGCCCCAGCGCCTTGATCAGGATCACGTCCGCCGAGACGAACGACGCGGTGACGACCACGACGATCAGCGCCGCGCTGGTGATGATCCGCCCGCTCCGCTGCAGTCCGACCGCCACGCTGTGGGTGTTGTCGCCGGTCCGGTCCCACTCCTCCCGCACGCGGCTGAGCAGAAAGACCTCATAGTCCATGCTCAAGCCGAAGAGCACGCAGAACATGATGATCGGCAGCGACGCCTCGACATACCCGAGCGGCGAGAAGTTCAGCGGTCCCTTGAGGTGGCCGTCCTGAAAGATCCAGACCAGGGCCCCGTAGGAGGCGAGGATCGAGAGCGTGTTCATCGCGATCGCCTTGAGCGGCAGCAGTACCGCGCGGAACAGGAGCAGCAGGACGAGATAGGTCGCCACGACGACAAACGCGATCGCCTTCGGAAAGTCCGAGTACATGACATGGACGACGTCGACGATCTCCGCGGTCCCGCCGTCGACCTTCTTCGTCATGTCGCCGCCCATCGGTCGGCTCCGGATTTTGCCCAGCAAATCCTTGTTCTGGTCGGAGTTGGCGTAGGTGCCGGTGAAGGCCAGGACCATCGTGGTGCGCTCGCCCGCGAACTGCTTGAAGCGCGTGTTCACCCCGAGACTGTCGACGCTCCGCCGCAGCTGGATCAGGCCGATCGCCTGCTCCCGCGGGATCTTCGCGTCGAACGCCGCGATCCCCTGCACCCGCACGACCCCCGGCTGCTGCTTTAGCCACTCGGTGTAGTCGTAGAGCGCGCCCAGATTCTCGCGGCTGAAGACGGAGGTCGGGGACTGCGCGGCGACCACGAACGGCGAAATCTCCCCGGCCCCGAATTTGGCGGTGAGGATGTCGAACCCCTGCCGCGACGGCAGATCGGTCGGCAGGATCGTGCCGTCGGGCGAGGAGACGCTGACGTGGAGGAACGGCGCGCCCAGCAGCAGCAGGAACGCCAGCGTTGGGATGAGCACCGCCACGGGATGCCGCATCACCCATCGCGAGAGGCTCGCCCAGAACCCGTGTTCCCGCGCCGCGCCGATCCTGCGGCGGGGCCTGATCCGCAGCGATTCGATCCTCGTCCCGATCACGCCGAGCACCGCGGGCAGGAGCGTCAGCGCCGCAATCACGGAGACGAAGACGACGACGACACCGGCGATCCCGACCGAGCGCAGGAACATGAAGTCGAACAGCGAGAGCCCGGACAGGCCGATCAGCACCGTCAGCCCCGAGAAGAAGATCGCCCTGCCCGCGGTCGCGATCGACGTCTCGATCGCCTGGGCGGCATTCCCTCCATTCCGCTCGAGTTCCTCGCGAAACCGGCTGCTCACGAAGAGGGAGTAGTCGACGGCGAGCCCCAACCCCAGCATGGTCGCGAGATTGAGCACGAAGATCGACAGGTCGGTCACCTGCGCGATCCCGTAGAGCGCGAGCAAGATCGACGCGACCCCCAGACCGCCGACCGCGAGCGGCACCGCCGCCGCGACCACGGAGCCGAAGACGAGCAGCAGCGCGACGAGCGCGAACGGGAACGCGATGGTCTCGGCGCGTCGGAGATCCCGCTGGCTGACCGTCTCGATGTCCGCGAAGAAGGCGGGCCCGCCCGCGACGAGCACGGACAGATCCTGCGGCTGCCGGATCGCGGCGCGGAACGCCGCCGTCGACCGCTGCGCCTCCTCGGGGGGCAGATCCATGCCCACCAGCGCGTAGGCGTTCCTGCCGTCGGCCGAGACGAGCGACGCGTCCTCCTGCGGCAGGACGATGTCGGTGACGTGCGGCACCCTCTTCACGTCCGCGAGCGCGGTCTGGACCTCCCGGTTGAAGCGTGGGTCGGCTGCGGTGAAGGTCGTCGAAGTGAAGATCACGACCATCGTCGAGGGGTTGAAGCCCAGATCGCGCTGGAGAACCAGCCGCGCCTGGGACGCCTCCGTCTTCGACGAGGAGAAACCGCCGACCTTCAGCGATCCTTCGACCCTGGTCAGGAACGGAATCGCGGCGAAGAAGAGCAACGCCCAGAGCAGGATGATCTGTCGGCGCCACCGGTACGTCGTCCGGCCCAGCGCGTGAAACACTCGTCGTCCTTCCAAAACCGGGCGACGCGACATCGCGGGCGCCATCGTGCCGCGAGACGCAGCCCGCGCCGCGGCCCCGACATGATCCATCGTCGGCGGGGGATCGATGCATCGCTGGACTACCCGACCCGGCGTGGGGTCAGCCGATCCCGATGAACTCGCCGCCGTCGCCGCGGCGGACGTCTCGGACGTCGATCACCGCGGCCGTCTCAAGGAGCCCGTAGATGTGGGGGAAGATCCTCGCCGCGTCCTCGTAGACCGTCCGCGCGGCGACGCGGTCGAGCTGGATCGTCAGCGCGACGAACGCCCGCCGATCTCCGGTGTAGTAGCGGTTGCCGACGGCGATCAGGTCGTCGTCGCCGTCGGTGCAATGGATGAACCCATCCTGCACGAACGCCTCCGGCGTGTATTCCGGGGTCGACGCCTGCCGCTCCCAGACCTCGCGCGGGGCCAGATGCAGCGTGAGGCCGGTCGCGGGCGTTATGTCGGTCATGCTTTCCGCTCCAGAGTCTGAGCCCGGCTTGGCGAATTCCCCGCGATTGACTCGACATCGAGCCGCGCCTATTATCGCGCCGCGGGCGGACACGCTCCATCGCTTCCGCATCGACGATCGTCGGCAAAGGAAGATCATGCACTCTCGGGAAGAGATTCGGCTCACGACGCTGGCGCGCTCCGCGGGCTGAGCGTCGAAGATGGGCCCCGACGCCCTGGCGCACGTGTTGCGGCCGCTCGCCCTCCGCTCCCATCCGAACCTCCTCGTCGGCCTGCAGACCAGCGACGACGCGGCCGTCTTCCTCCTGTCCGACGGACTGGCGGTGATCCAGACGGTCGACTTCTTCACCCCGATCGTCGACGACCCGTTCACCTACGGCGCGATCTCCGCCGCCAACAGCATGAGCGACGTCTACGCGATGGGCGGCGAGGTGCTCTTCGCGCTGAACATCGTCGCCTTCCCGGACGATCTGCCTCCCGAGATCCTCTCCGCGGTGCTGGCGGGCGGAGCCAGCAAGGTTCAGGAGGCCGGAGCGGTCATCGCCGGGGGCCACACCGTGATCGACCCCGAACCGAAATACGGCCTATCCGTGACCGGCCGCGTCGATCCTGCCCGCATCCTGACCAAAGCGGGGTGCCGTGTCGGCGACGCCCTCTTCCTCACCAAACCCCTCGGCACCGGCGTCATCTCCACCGCGATCAAGAACGGGGCCGCATCCGCCGCCGACGCCGAAGGCTCGATCGCGTCGATGCTTCAGCTCAACAAGCGCTCCGCCGAGGCAATGCGGCAGATGGACGTCTCCGCCTGCACCGACATCACCGGGTTCGGACTTCTCGGCCACGCCTTCGAGGTCGCCGAGAAGAGCGGCGTCCAGCTGAAGATCCGCGCCGAAGGCGTCCCCCTCCTTCCCGGCGCCCGCGGCTATGCGGCGTCCAGGCACGTCCCGGGGGGTCTCTCGCGCAATTGGGCGTATTATGAGGGGCGCGGAGTCATCGTCGATCCGGCCGTTCCCGACGACATCGCCGCGTTGCTGTACGATCCGCAGACATCTGGGGGCCTCTTCTGCAGCGTTCCCGCCGCAGCAGCGGCCGACGTGGCCCGCGTCTTCGCCGCCTGCGGGCAGCCGGTGTGGGAGATTGGTTCCGCCATCGACGGGATGGGAGTCGGCGCGTCGCCCTGAGCGGCGCCCAGAAAGGCGCGTCCTGTGGATCCGCGAACGATCGCCGTCGTCCTCAACCCCGACGCCGGCGGCGGAAGGACGCTGCGGGTGCTCCCAAAAATCAACGCCGAGCTGCAGAAACTGGGGCGTCCCTACCACATCCACGTGACCAAGGCCCCGGGGGACGCGATCCCGATCGCCAAACGGTTCTCCGAAGAGGGCGCCTCGGTGATCCTCGCGGTCGGCGGGGACGGGACGATCAACGAAGTCGTCAACGGCATTCTGCAGAGCGAACGCCAGACGCCGCTCGGTCTCGTCCCGGTCGGGCATGGCAGCGACTTCGCCCGCACCGCGGGATCGCCGAAGGACGTCGGGGAATGCGTGCGGCGCGCGGCCAACGGCCGCGGCCGGGCGGTGGACGTGGGGTACGTCCAGTTCAACGACGGCGCCCGGCGCGGGTTCATCAACGTCGCCGGATTGGGCTTCGACACGATCGTCGCCGAGAAGGCGCAGAGATCCCGGTTGCCCGGCAGCAAACTGCCGTATCTCGCCACCGCCCTGCCCAGTCTGATCCGATTCCAGAATTTCACCGTCACCATCGACGCCGACGGCGAGCTCTTCTCCACCCCCGCGGTCTTCGTGCAGATCGCCAACGCCCGGTTCATGGGCGGCGGGATGCAGATCGCGCCGATGGCCGACATCGCCGACGGTCTGCTCGACGTCGCGATCGTGGGCGACTTCAACAAGCGGGAACTGCTCCGCGCACTGCCCAGCGTCTACAGCGGCAGTCACGTCGGCCTCGCCAAGTTCTTCCACGTCAAGGCCCGACGGGTCCGCGTGGAGACCATGGAGCCCGCCCGCGTCCAGCTCGACGGCGAATTGATCGGCCAGGCCCCCGCGGACTTCACCGTCGCCCCCGGCGCAATCCTGCTCGCCGGATGAGCGACCCGACGCCGACATCGCCGCGTCCCGGCGGCCGCCGGGAGTGGGTCCGGCTCCTGAAGCGGCTGAACATCCGCCCCAGCAAGGGCATGGGTCAGAACTTCCTCGTCGAGCGCGGCATCTTCGAGCGCATCGTCAAGCACGCGAAGATCGAACCGACCGACCACGTGATCGAGGTCGGACCCGGTTTGGGAATCCTGACCGAGGAGCTTGCCCTGCGTTCGACCGCGATGACGGCGATCGAGCTCGACCACGAACTGGCGCTCTATCTGCCGACCGTCTTCCGCGATCTGCCGAACGTCCGGTTCATCGAGGCCAACGCGCTCGACGTGCGGATCGAGCAGATCGTTCCCGCCGGCCAACCGTACGTGCTCGCCGCCAATCTGCCGTACTCGCTGGCCGCGGCGGTGATCCGCCATTTCTTCGAGCAGTCGTACCCACCCCGGCGCATGACCGTGATGATCCAGCGCGAGGTCGCGGAGCGGATCGTCGCGACGCCGCCCGGCATGTCGATCCTCGCGGTCGCCTGCCAGCTTTATGCCGTGCCCGCGATCGCTTTCCATGTCTCGCCGGACGTCTTCGAGCCGTCGCCGAAGGTGGAGTCGTCCGTGATCGTCTTCGAGACCCGACCGACCATCGCGGTTCCGCCGGAGGAGCGGCCCGCCTTCTTCAGGCTGGTCAACGCGGGGTTCCGCCAAAAGCGCAAGCAGCTGGCCAACTCGATGGCGGACGAGCTCGACCTGCCCAAAGCCGACGTCTCCGCACTCCTCGCGCGCGCCGGCGTCGATCCGTCCCGGCGCGCGCAGACCCTCGCGCTCGACGAATGGGTCGGCGTGGCGAAACTCTGGCCCCTCATTGGCGCGCCCGATGCCCCTTGAGCTGCTGGCGCCGGCAAAGCTGAATCTGGGCCTCGAGGTTCTCGGCAGGCGCGACGACGGCTATCACGAGGTCAGCACCATCCTCGCAACCGTCTCCCTCTTCGATCGGCTCGCGTTTTCTCCGTCCGCCGACATTCGCCTGACCGTGGAGGACGCGGAGCTGGACAACGACGAGAATCTGGTCGTCCGCGCCGCGCGGCTGCTTCGTCGGCGCTCGGGCGTCCGCATCGGCGCCGCGATCTCGCTGACGAAACGGATACCCGCGGCCGCCGGTCTCGGCGGGGCGAGCAGCGACGCCGCGGCCGCGTTGCTCGGCCTCTGCATGATGTGGCGGCTGACGCCCTCCCGCGAAGCCCTGGCGGAGCTGGCGCTCGAGCTGGGCAGCGACGTCCCCTTCTTTCTGCGCGGAGGGGTGGCCCATGCAGGCGGCCGCGGCGAGCGCCTGTCACCGCTGCCCCGGCTGAGGTCCGCAGGTTTCGTGATCCTCGGCCCCTCGATCGTCATCCCGGGGAAGACGGCCACCCTATATGGGCTCCTCGAGCCCTCGGACTTCTCGACCGGCGCGCAGATTCAGGAGTCCGCGGCCCTCCTCGCCGACGGCAATCCTTCCGCGCCCCTGAATCTCGCCAACGCCTTCCAGCGCCCCTTGCTCGATCTGCGACCCGACCTGCGGGAGAGCATTCGAGACATGACGGGAACCCCCCCTCTTCCCTTCGCACTTTCCGGAGCCGGACCCGCCCACTTCGTGATGACGAAGGACGCGCGGCAGGCATCGGCCGCGGCCCACCGCCTGCGGGCCGTCGCGCCCCGCGGCTGGCGGGTGATCGCCTGCCGACCGTGCGCGGGGCCGTTTCCGCTGGCGCGCGTCCGCGCCGGTCATTGACGCGCCGAAAGCGACATCCGTAGAATCGCCGTGGAGGCTCCGCATCTCTTGGATCAGACAACGGTTGGCCGACGCTATCGCATCGAGCGGAAAATCGGCGAGGGAGGAACGGCGGAGGTCTACCTCGCCTTCGATTCCGTGCTGAACCGCGAGGTCGCGCTCAAATGGCTGCGGCCCCAGTTCGCCGCCGATCGCGGATTCCGGTCGCGCTTCGAGCGCGAGGCTCAGGCCGCCGCCCGGATGAACCATCCGAACATCATCGCCATCTTCGACGTCGGCGAGGATCGCGGCCTCCCGTTCATCGTCATGGAGTACATCCCCGGCCAGACGCTCGACGCGATCATCGCCGACGAGGCCCCGCTCCACCCGGACGACGTCGCCATCCTGATGGACCAGGTCGGGGCCGCGCTCGATTTCGCCCACGCGCAGGGCATCGTCCACCGCGACATCAAGCCGCAGAACATCCTCGTCGACCCCACCGGTCTCGTGAAGGTCGTCGATTTCGGGATCGCGAAGGGGTTGTCCGACTCCGCCCTGACGCAGTCGGGGACGTCGATCGGCACCGCCCAGTACGTCTCTCCGGAGCAGGCCAGCGGGCTGATGGCCACGCCGGAATCGGACATCTACTCGCTGGCGGTGGTCGCCTACGAAATGGTGACCGGGGTTCTGCCCTTCACCGGCGAGACCGTCGTCGGGATCGCGACGCAGCACATCACCAATCCGCCCCCGGACCCGTCCGACGTGAACAGGGAGCTGCCGCACGAGGTCGCCGACATCATCCTCCGCGGTCTGGACAAGAA
>JBPCRG010000555.1:0-5106 GCA_050997095.1 Thermomicrobiales bacterium
GACCCTGGTGATCGTGACCCACGACCACGGCGTCGGCGTGCAGTGCGGACGGGTGATCCGGATGAGCGACGGCGCGATCGTTGGCGAGGGGCATGAGGCCCCGGCGTCGTGAACGGCGCTCAATGAGGCTTCAGCAGGTGTCCAGAGATGACGCCGGCCTGCAGCCGAGCTGCCCGGCGCGGAGGTTTGGATGAACGACATTTTTGGCTACTCGATGAACTCGATCATGGTCGTGCTGCTGGTGATGCTCGGCTTCTGTCTGCTCGTCGTCGCCTGGATCGCGATCCGGCGCCCCGTCGTCTTCAAGCTCGGCGTGCGCAACATCCCCCGGCGCGTCACACAGACCGTGCTGATCGTGATCGGCCTGATGCTCTCGACGCTGATCATCGCCGCCGCCTTGGGCACCGGCGACACGATCGACTACTCCGCCACTTCGGCGACCTACTCCTCGCTCGGCCAGGTCGACGAGATGGTGCTGTTCAGCAAGACCGAGGACGGCAAAGCCAACATCAACAACACGACCGACGCGACGATTCCGCAGTCGCTCGTGCAAGACATCGAGAACGCGTTTCAGGGGACCGATCTGATCGACGCCGTGATGCCGGTGCTGATCAAGGCGGTGCCCGCGGTGCTCCTGGTGGACGGGCAGCCGACGCAGTCGGAGCCGAACGTGAACCTGGTCGGCATCGAGTCGGGCCGCGTCGCGCAGTTCGGCGGGCTCAAGGACGTCGACGGCAAGGCGATCGACTTCACCGCGCTCCCCGCCGACGGCGTCGTGATCTCGAAGGACCTGCGAAAGAAGCTGGACGCCAAGGTCGGCGGCACGATTTTCATCTACTACGACAACAAGCCCGTCTCCCTGACCGTCTCGGCGATCGCCGAGGACTCGCCGTTGAGCGGCAAGTTCGATCCCGTGACGCCCGGGATGGCCATCCCGCTGGACCGTCTGCAGACGTTGTCCCGCGAGCAGGGCCTGTTGACGCTGGTCGCCGTCTCCAACAAGGGGGGCGTCCGCGATGGACTGAAGCTGACCGATCAGGTCTCCGCGAAGCTGCTCGCGACGCTGAAGGGCCAGCCGTACGGCGTCGACAAGATCAAGCAGAAGAGCATCGACCTTTCGGTCCAGTTCGCGAACGTCTTCACCACGCTCTTCCTCGTCTTCGGGCTCTTCTCGATCTCCGTCGGCATCCTGCTGATCATCCTGATCTTCTCGATGCTGGCGGCGGAGCGCCGGTCCGAGATGGGCATGACCCGCGCGATCGGCGGCCAGCGCCTCCAGCTCGTCCAGCAGTTCATTTCGGAGGGCACGGCCTACGCGCTGCTCGCCGGTCTGGTCGGGTCCCTGCTGGGCGCGGCGGCGGCGGTGGCGATCGGCCTGGCCGTGCAGCCGCTGCTCGGCGACTTCCTGACGGTCACGCCCCACGTCACGCTCCGGAGCATGATCGTCGCGTACTGCCTCGGCGTCGTGATCACGTTCATCGCGGTCGTCGTCTCCTCCTGGCGGATCAGCCGGCTCAACATCGTCGCCGCCGTCCGCGACATCCCCGACGTGAGCAACCCGAAGCGGCGGCTGCGCACGATCGTCTGGGGCGTCGTGCTGCTCCTGATCGGCATTGCCGGGATCCTTTCCGGCCTCTCGTCGAAGCAGGCGTTCACGCTCTATTCGGGGATGAGCCTGGCCCCGTTCGGAATCGCGATGATCCTGCGGTACTTCGGGGTTCCCGCCCGCCCGGTCTTCACCCTGATCGGGATCTACATCGTGACGCTGTGGCTGCTGCCCGACAGCGTGACCAAGAAGATCTTCGGCGACATCAGCGGCGGGATCGAGATGTTCTTCCTCTCCGGCATCTTCATGGTGGCCGGCGCGACGATCCTGATCGTGCAGAATCTCGACATCCTGCTCGCCGGGCTGACCAGAGTCGGCGGCCTCTTCAAGGCGCAGCTGCCCGCGGTCAAGATCGCGGTCGCGTTTCCGGGGGCGGCGAAGGGCCGCACCGGCCTGACGATCGCGATGTTCAGCCTGATCGTCTTCTCGCTCGTCATGTTCTCGACGATCAACCGGAATTTCACGAACCTCTTCACGAGCGACGAGGCCGGAGCCGGGTGGGACGTGCGCGCCGACAACGGCTCGGCGAATCCCGTCGGCGACACGGGCCAGTTCCAGCGGCTGCTCAAGAGCAAGGGCGTCGACGTCTCGGACGTGAAGGCGGCGGGCCAGACCACGGCCAATTTCCAGATCAACATGCGCCGAGCCGCCGACAAGCCGTGGCGGACGTACGCGCTCAAAGGGATGGACGCGTCCTTCATCGACCAGAGCGAGATCAAGTTCCAGCAGCGGGCGACCGGGTACGCCGACGACAAGGCCATCCTCAGCGCCCTGAAGATGGAGCCCGATGCGGTGGTGATCGACGCGCTCGCGCTGGCGGGTCAGGGCGGCTTCGGGAGCGACGCCTCCCAGTTCACGATGGACGATCCCGACGGTCCGGGACCCCAGCAGGCGCTGACCTCGAAACTCAAGGTCTTCGATCCGATCCCCGTGCAGCTCGAGGCGCTGGACGGCTCCGTCAAGACCGTGCGCGTGATCGGGGTCGTCGACACCAAGATCAGCACGCTCTTCGGGATGTTCGGAGCGCAGGCGTTGACCGACTCCGTCAACCCGACACCCACGATCACGTCGTATTTCCTGCGGCTCTCCGACCCGGGCGCGTCGGACAAGAAGGCGAAGGCGATCGAGACCGCGCTGATCACCAACGGGGTCCAAGGCAACTCGATCAGGGAGGAGCTGAAGAAGCAGCAGAGCCAGTCGACAGGGTTCCTGTACATTCTGCAGGGGTTCATGGGATTGGGCCTGATCGTCGGAATCGCGGCGGTCGGGGTGATCGCGTTCCGCTCCGTGGTCGAGCTGCGCCAGCAGATCGGCGTGCTGCGGGCGCTGGGCTTTCAGCAGTCGATGGTCTCGCTCTCGTTCCTGATCGAGACGGCGTTCATCGTCGGGCTCGGCGTGATCTCCGGTACCGTGCTCGGGTTGGCGCTGGCGCGGAACCTCTTCGCCAGCCCGGATTTCGCGGGCACGAGCGGGGTCGCGTTCACGATCCCCTGGAGCATCGTGATCGCGATCGTGGTGATCACGATCGTCGCGGAGCTGCTGATGGCGCTGGTGCCCGCGCGGCAGGCGTCGCGCTTGGCTCCGGCCGAGGCGCTGCGGTATGAATAGCCCGAAACGAGCGGCGGAGAGGCGACGAGCATGAAGAAGACCGGCGTCCTGCACCATAGGCTCTCCGCGGTGATCGCCGCGATGGGCCACGGCGATCTCATCGTCGTGGCCGACGCCGGGTTGCCGGTGCCGCCCGGCGTCGAGCGGATCGACCTCGCGGTCAGCCCCGGCATCCCCGCGATGCTCGATGTCGTGCGCGCGATCGCCGGGGAACTCCAAGTCGAGCGGTGGGTGATCGCCGAGGAGCTCGAGGCGCGGGATGACGGCAGGCAGGACGCGATCGCCGCGCTTTTCCCTAAAGCGACGATGGAGTCGATGCCGCACGAGGCGTTCAAGGCGCTGTCGGCGCATGCCCGTGCAGTCGTCCGCACGGGAGAGTGCATGCCGTATGCGAACGCAATCCTGGTCAGCGGCGTGATGTTCTAGGCATGAGCGACGAATTGCTCACCCCTCGCGGCACGCCTTTTCAATTTTACGGCTTCGTGTCTGTCGGATAACATGTTTCCGTTCCTTTGGTTCGGACGCGGTGTCGGGTGTGCGGCAACGGCGCCTGGCCGTTCGCCGTCGCAGGCTGCGCTCCGCGTGCGGACGCGATTTGGGGGTGACGGCCGCATCCACGCGCGGCTTTCGAGTCTCGCCGAGCCGCGTGGCAAGGTGCTAGAGTTCCGGACCTGATCGCGAAAGGATGGGCGGAATGGCACTTTCTAAGAGCCGCGACGAACGACCTGGATTGAGGGATGCGTCGGCGGAACGTGGATTTGCCCTGCCGGCCAACCTCGGTCCGCTCGTCGACGAGATCGAGTTGTCGCGTCGGATACTCGAACTCGGCGACGATTGGGACGGCGAAGGCGCACCCCGATACTCTGAATTGACCTGGGATCGAGCGGTTCGGTTTCTGACGGTCAACGCGCGGGCGCTGTGGGACGCGCAAAGAATCGTCGCGCCGATGTGCCGGATCCTGCCGGGACCGCAAGGCAGCATCGATCTCCATTGGCTTGCTGCGGACCGTGAACTCCTCGTCAACGTGGCTCCGGACCCGTGCGCTGCGGCGAGCTTCCATGGTGACGACCGACACGGGCAAGCCGCGATCGGGGGCGAGCTCAGTCTTGAGTCGTCGGCGCAATGGCTTTTGCTCTGGATCGCGGCGATGTGATTCCATCATGGCCGAAAGAAGACATTCCCGACGGCGATCTGCTCTTCATGCGGGTCCACGCTGGCCTGGCGAGTTTCGCTCCGGACGAATCCACTCCCCTGCCCAACTGGTTCCAGGACAAGCCGCGGGATGGCGACGGCATGTCGACGGACTGGGAGCGCCACCGAACCGCGGAACAGACCCGAAGCGATGACGGGCGTCGCGACGCGCGGAACTTCGCCGTCGTCGAGATCACCGTCGCCGACGTCGCGGCGGTTCCCGACCAGTGCGTCGAGCATGACCCGCTCCCGGAGAACCGCGCGCACACGCTTGTCCACGGTCCCAAGAAGGCCGGCGATCCGAAGAATCGCGTCCTCTTCGCGCGGATCGCCCGCGCTCGGATTCGGCTCTCCGATCCCTCCTCATAGTCGATCGCCGCTACGCCGCGAGCACCGTTTCCCACTTCCGCGTGGCGGCCAAGTCGTCGAGCACGGCGGTCCGCTCGATTGGGGCGGAGATCATGGGCCAAAGACCGGTGGCCAGGTCGCGGCGCTCCCATTCCGGGGCGTTCAGGGCCCTGACCGCCACGGCCCGCGCCGTCGTCCGCACGGGAGAGTGCTCGCCATACGCGAACGTGATCCTGGTCAGCAAGGTGACGTTCTAGGGCGTGTCTGACAAATAGTCATGGCTCCGCGTACGCTCTGTCGGCATTCGTCGACGACGTGAATGCGGAGGGCAGACATGGTTGGTCGCGGCGAGA
>JBPCRG010000584.1:0-4601 GCA_050997095.1 Thermomicrobiales bacterium
AAGGCGTAGGGCTGGGCGATGCGGAAGGTCCAGAGGGCTCCGATGCCCGCCAGCAGCGTGCCCAGGAGCGGCGCGAGCGCCCTCGGCCGCGATGATCTGCGCAGCGAGCGCCAGCCGGAGAGCCGCAGCGTCTCCGCGGCCGGAAGCGCCAGGACGCCGACGATCGGCAGGGCGCTGAGCTTGCTGGAGACCGCCAATCCGGCGACGACGCCCAGCGCCAGGTACTCCCACCAGCGGCCCCGGTCGTGGCAGCGCAGCGCGACGAAGAAGACGGCGATGCAGAACATGGTCACGAACGAGTCGGATGTGAAGAAGTGGGCGGACTGGATGTTCAGCACGCTGCACGCCATCAGCAGCGACCCGAGCAGTCCGGCGGTCGCTCCGAAGAGACGGGTCGCGACGGCGTAGACCAGCAGCACCGTGCCAAGGTCGAAGAGCGCCGAGAGCAGGCGTCCCGAAAGGTGGAAGTTGCCGTAGACGTTCTGGTTCGTGAGCGTCCCGGCCAGTTTGCCGAGAAAAAGCGGAAAGGTGCCGTAGACGAACGAGCCGAATTGACGGTTGTACGGATTGAGCGGCGAATTGGCGCTGTCGAAATACATGCCCAGACTCGACGGCCATTTGATCCCCGTCGCGACCATCGTCATGAACCGCTCGTCCGGATGCAGATATTGGGACTGGTCCCAGTTTCGGCCATTCAGGCGCAGAATCGCGGCGAGGACCATGATCATCGCCAGCATCGCACGGCGGGCCTGATCCCGCGTCAACGCGATGCCCCGCAGGAGCGCTTTGGGCTGTGTGAGTTGGGTCAACATGCAGCGTTCAGTCCTTGGCTTCGCCACGGGCGGAGCGGCGCCCTTGGTGGCCTTCCGATCGTCGATAATGAGAGACAGTGTACGCCGGTCGATTCTTTGCCAACTGCGGAAGGTGCATGACCTTGGGACTCTTCGGGCGCGCCTCAGCGCTGGCTGCGCGAGGGCTGCCGCGCCACTATGTCACGCCTACGAGCGAATATCTCGTGCCGAAGGCGCTGAAAGACGTCACGTCGAGGCTCTTTTTCGCGATGGAGCGCCTGCACGTCCACGTTCTCCCGGAACATTTCTATACGCCGGTGCCCGACTACGCTTGGCTGCGCGCCCATCGGTCCGCCTGGGACCGACCGGCCGCGATGACCGGGGTCGTCTGGGATCTTGATGAGCAGCTGGGCTGGCTCGAATCCATCTGTCGAACCCACCTGCACGAGGTGCAGGGACTTCGGCGATACAACGCCATCGTAGCCTGCGGGTTCGGTCCCGGCTACGGGCCGATTGACGCGCAAGTCCTTCATTGCGCGATCCGCTCGCTGCGCCCGCGCCGGGTGGTCGAGATCGGCAGCGGAGTCTCCACGGCGACCATGGCCGGCGCGGCGCAGATGAACGTCGCCGAGGGCCATGCCCGCACTGAGGTGCTCGCGATCGACCCGTATCCGCGCCCGGCGATCCGCGACCTGCCCGCGGTGCGCGTGATCGCGGAACGCGTGCAGCTTGTCGAGGACGCAACCTTCGAGGATCTGGCCGCGGGCGATCTGCTCTTCATCGATTCATCCCACGCGGTCAAGATCGGCTCGGACGTGAACCGCCTCTTTCTGGAGGTCATCCCCCGACTCAAACCCGGCGTCTTCGTCCACATCCACGACATCTCCCTGCCCTATCTCTATCCTCGGACGGCGTTGTCCGACTACTTCGGTTGGCAGGAATAGGTGTTGCTGCTGGCATTGCTGACGGGCAACGGGAGCCTGAAACCGCTCGCTAGCCTCGCCGCGCTCCACTACGATCGGACCGGGCCGCTGCGCGCCCTGCTGCCGGACTATCTGCCGCAGGAGAACGACGCGGGCTTGCGCGCTGGAGATTGGGTCGACCGCCATCTGCCCGACAGCTTCTGGATGGTCACGCAGTAGGCGCGGCAGGACCGGTTCCGCCGCTTCGTCCCCATGCGGACGCCGATACCGGGACGAAAAACGTGCCGAAGTCCTTCCCGAGCCTTGTCGAATGCACGACGGTGAACACGCCGGACGGCCATTTCGCCGTGAGCTTGCCGATGCCCGCCGAGTCGCCCAGATTCACGATGAAGATCATCGGGCTACCGTCGACCTGGTCGGGAATCGGCTGGTCCGGCACGATGTTGTGGGCGTCGGCCCAAGCCATGTCGCCCAATGCGACCGCGACGTTGCGATGGTCCAGGCAGAATGCGACGCCGAGGATGTAGGCGTGGTCCACGGCGACGCCTTCGTCCGACGTGCCTTTGATCGATTGCGCGATCTCGGTCGTGTTGACGATCGACGCCCGGTACTGGGCGTCGTAATCGTGGTAATAGCGGTCGTAGTTGCGGTTCGCGACCAACGCCGCCAGGGCGAGCGCGGCCATGCAGAGCCACGCCCGGGCGTGGTCCCGGTCTGGCGCAAGCACTCGGCGCACGAGCACCGACAGCGGCAAGGCGGCGAGCGTGAAGATGACCGGAGCAAGAAGCGAGCTGCGGCTGGCGCTGGGAACCTCGTTCGGAAAGGCGAGCGCCAGCGTTGACGAGAGCGCCAGAATCGGGAAGGCGATCGCCAAACCGGCGAACCGGATCGACCGGTCCGCGACGATCCGGTGCAGCGCGATGACCGTGCCACCGAGCGGCAGGGCGCCGCTGAAGAGATCGAGCAGCGGTTGGCCGACGACGAAGTTGACGAACGCCGAGTCGCCCTTCCAATTGAACGCGCCGAGCATGCGCAGGTTGTTGTGCCAGAACGTGGGCAGCCGGGTCGAGAGCTCGTTCCAGAGTCCGCCGCCGCCGAGATCGCGCTCCGCGCTGCCGGCGCGGGTCCGCGCGCGGTACCAGAAGACATCGGGTGGGTCGATCATGAATCGGCCGAGGGGGATGAAGACGATCCAGGCGGTGGAGACGATCAACGCGCTGTGCAGGACGAGGGTCCGCCGGCGCCCCCGTTGCCGGGGATCGAAGAGGAAGGCGGCGGCGAGGATCGCGACCGTCGCGATCGGCACCGTCCGGAAACCCGTGTAGCCGTAGAGCCCGAGACCGAGCATGGTTCCGGTGAGAAGCGCGTCGCGGCGGTGGCCGGTGCGCAGGTAGCGCATGAGCGCCCAGAGCGCCAATCCGGCCGTCAACGGTCCGTAGGAGGGCCGCAGGCCGAACCGGGCGTTGACCACAGGCCAGGCATTCATCGCGAAAAGGCCGGCGGCGCAGATGCCGCCGGCGAAGCCGAGCAGCTCCGACGCGAGCAGGAAGACGGCGATGACCGCGGCGGTGTCCGTCATCGCCGTCCCGAACTTCAGCGTGTTGTAGTCGGCGGGCATACCGAGACCGCGCACAAGCCCGAAGGCGGTGACGTAGAACTGCGCCGTCTCGCGTCCGGTGTTGCGCGGGAAGAAGATCGAGCGTTGGCCGTTGAGGAGATCGTTGACGTCAAGAATCTTCTCCGCGTGGTCGCTGGTCGGGTCGCTTGGGGTCTCCGCCAGGTTGTGGAGGCGGAACCAGCCGCCGACCACGACGACCGCGCAGACGGCGAGCACGCCCAGCAGGCGGCGTCGATCTTCAGTGGACCATCCGCCCGTCCCGCCGCCTCGTCGCCGGCCAGCCTCCCACGGCAGGAACCAGGCGGCGCCGAGGAGCAGGGGTGGGAGGCGCAGACTCGCGCCGACCGCGATCGCGGCTGCAGTCGTGATCGCGGGCGAGGCGGCGACGCGCCGTTTCGCCGCCGAGAGATCGATGACGAGCGATGGCCGACCGAGGTGGATCGATCGCGCGGGCCACCAGCCGATGAGCCAGCACGCCACGGCTCCGACCCATCCGATGACGCCAAGCGTGCGGAACTGGTTCCCGGCCGCCTGGTCGTAGGCGACGACCGCGAGGACGCCCGCCGCGGCCACGAATCGCCAGTCGGGGCGCGTCGCCGTCTGCACGGGGAAGGCGGGATCGCGTTCGACCCGCTCCCCACGCAGCGCCGCGAGCCAGAAAGCCACGCCGAGAAGGAGGAAGATGCCGGTGGCGGTCGTGAACTGTTGATGCGTCAGCAACGAGTTGACCACGAGCAGGCAGAGCAGCCCGGCCAAGGCGGGACTCGGCCCGCGACGCACGCGCTGGAAGGACCAGGTTGACGCCACCGCGTGCTCCTCCGCTCCCGGCCGCGTTCGGCCTTTCTTTCGAGTCCGATGATGAGCGCGGATGATCGCACTCGGCGGAAAATGGCGCTAGCCCGGCTTGACCGCGCGGACGCCGATCGCGACGTAGCCGCTTTTGGCGGTCTGCACCGATTCGGGGTCGGTCAGGCGGTCGATCGCGTTGAGCGCCCGGCCCGCGAGGGAGGCCGCCAGGCCGGGGGCGGCGGAGGGCCCGCCGCAGCGGTCGCCGGCGCGCGCAAGCCCCTTCGGCAGCCTGCCGCTCATGAGCAGGGGTTTGAGGATGCCGTACATGAACAGATGGGTCGTCGGGGGGCAGTAATGGGTCAGCCCCCGCGTCTCCGTCACAGCCAGGCCGGCGGACGTCAGGCGTTCCGCGATCTGGTCTTTGGCGTAGAGCCGGAGATGGCCGTACCAGATGCCGGAGAACATCCGCTCGCCGCCGAT
>JBPCRG010000639.1:0-2633 GCA_050997095.1 Thermomicrobiales bacterium
CGGCGGCGGACTCTCCGCCGCGATCCGGATCGCCGAAGGCCGCCCCGGCCCACCCGCGTGCCCCGCCGGCGCACGACGCAGGCGGCGGCCACCCACGCCGTGCGGAGCCCGGCGCGGGCCCATGGCACGCTCATCCGCCATGGGTTCTGGCCGGCATGCGTAGCGCCACGCGAAAGCCCGGGACGCGAAATACGCATTTCTGACGATGCGGCGGTTCCCCTGCGGCGGCATGATGTCCGTCTGGCCGGAACGCGGGACGCGGACTCGGCGAGCGGAGGAACGGCAGGGGCCGTGGTCATCAAGCCGATGGGGCGAACTCGCGTTTGAGCATCTATTAGGGGAGAGAACCGGGTCATGAACGGTGAGGTGAACGCGCTCGTCATTGAAGAATTCGTCTTGGCGGCGGAACGCCGCTTCGCCCGGGATGCGGATCGGCGATGCCTCGTCCGGGCGGCCATGGGGAACGCGATCGACCTGCTCGCGACCTCTCCCCGGGTGACCGACTTCATCCCCGAGCTCGCGCTCGGCTCGGCGCTGCGGCAGGACCGCGAATGCCGGCTCCGACGCATCGAGGACTGGCGGCGTTTCCCGGTCCAGGAAGGGCCGGCGGAGGCGTCGGGAGGACGCATCCTCCGGTTTCCGACGCGGCGGGACGCGCCGTCCGATGCCATCTCCTCCCTGGACTTTTAAGGTGTACCCACGCAATCGGCCATCGGACCGGAGCCACCCACCCTATGCTATGCTGCCGTTCGCGCGCGACCCGCGCGAGTCAGCTATGCGCCCTTCCTCGAGGTCGACAACGCGACGCAATGACGAGCGCTCGGCAACCGCGGGCGAATCCCACGAGACCGGGTGTTCGGAAAGATCAGGCAGGACAGGCATGAGCGATCTGCGTGCGTTCCACGGCCCCAACGCCGGGTACGTCCTGGAGCTTTTCGAGCGCTACCTCAGCGATCCGGATTCGGTCGACGCCGACCAGCGGTCCTTTTTCGCCGGCGTCGATCCGGGGGTGCTTGACGAGGGGGTCGGGGGTCGGGGGTCGGGGATCGGGGCCGCCGACGTGGCGCCGACGTCCGCGGCCTTCGCCCCCGGCAGCGTCGAGCGGATCGTGGGGGCGGCCGCGTTGGCGCAGGCGGTCCGCGAGTACGGGCATCTGGCGGCGTCGATCGACCCGCTGGGCTCGTCGCTGCCCGGCGCGCCCGAGCTGGACGGCGCCTTCCACGGCGTGACCGAGGCGGACCTGCAGCGGCTGCCGCCGACCGTCGTCGGCGGGCCGGCGGGCGAGGGCGCGGCGAACGCGGCCGACGCGATCGCGCGGCTCCGCTCCACCTACGCCGGGGCGGCCGGGTTCGACTTCGACCACATCCAGGAGGCAAACGAACGCATCTGGCTGCGCGACGCGGTCGAGTCGCGCACGTTCGCCGCGCCGCTGGAGGCCGCGACCAAGCGCGCGGTGCTCAAGCGCCTGACCCAGGTCGAGGCGTTCGAGAAGTTCCTGCACCAGACCTACCTCGGGCAGAAGCGCTTCTCGATCGAGGGCAACGATGTCCTGGTCCCGATGCTCGACGAGATCGTGCACAGCGCGGCCGGCAGCGGCACCCGCGAGGTCGTCGTCGGCATGGCCCACCGGGGTCGGCTGAACGTGATGACGCACGTGCTCGGCAAACCCTACGCGGCGATCATCGCGGCGTTCGAGGGCAAGAAGAAGCAGTCGGCGGTCGCCGGGGCCACCAAGCATCCCAACCACACCGACCCCGCCGACGACCACTCCGGCGACGTCAAGTACCACCTCGGCGCGCGCCTGCTGCGCGGCCAGCACGGGATGGAGGTGGAGGTGCCGACGATCCTGGCGCCGAACCCGAGCCATCTCGAGGCGGTCAACCCGGTGATCGAGGGCATGGTCCGCGCGTCGCAGGACATCTGCGACCGGCCCGGCGCGCCCGAGCGCGACCCGAAGGCCAGCGTGGCGATCGCGCTCCACGGCGACGCGGCCTTCCCGGGCCAGGGCGTCGTGCCCGAGACGCTGAACATGGCCGGGCTGCCGGGCTACACCACCGGGGGCACGATCCACATCATCGTCAACAACCAGGTCGGCTTCACGACCAGCCCGCGCGACGCGCGCTCGACCCTCTACGCGAGCGATCTGGCGAAGGGGTTCGAGATCCCGATCATCCACGTCAACGCCGACGATCCGGACGCCTGCCTGATGGCCGTGCGCCTGGCGATGGCGTACCGCGAGCGCTACGGCAAGGATTTCCTGCTCGACCTCGTCGGCTACCGCCGGTGGGGCCACAACGAGGGCGACGAGCCACTCTTCACCCAACCATTGCTGTACGAGAAGATCACGAAGCATCCGACGGTCCGGCAGATCTGGGCCGACCGCCTGGTCGGCGAGGGCGTGGTCACGGCGGACGAGCCGGCGACCTTCCTGAAGGAGGCGATGGACCGCTTGGCCGGCGTCCGGCGCTCGGTCACCGACGGCTCCGCCACGGTGGACGAGGAGCTTCCGGCGGCCACCCCCCGCCGCGAGATCGAGACCGCGGTTCCGGCGGAGCGGCTGCTCGCCTACCACCGGGCGATCCAGGCGCTGCCGGAGGGCTTTCAGCTGAGCCCGAAACTGGCGCGGCAATGGG
>JBPCRG010000686.1:0-7077 GCA_050997095.1 Thermomicrobiales bacterium
CTTCATCCCCGCATACGAGGAGAAGTGGGTGCCGCTCTGGAACGAGGCGACGCAGGGATAGAGCGGGACACATTCGGCGGGGGCGGACCTCCGTGTCCGCCCTCTCCGTCGCCGGACGAGGGCGGAGTCGCAGATCCGACCCGACGCGACGCCTGCCTGTCGACGAGGCCCTGCATCCTTGCCATGGATCCCGATCGAAAGAGGCGAGATGTCGGCTGGCGGCGCGGTCCACGATCAACCTGAGAATCCGGAGGAGCCTCGCCGCCTGCGCGGAGCGTTCGCGCTGCTGGCGGGGCCGCTGGGGTGGATGGCGCTCTTCTATCTCGTGCCGCTCGGGATTTTGCTGGTCCATTCGGTCTGGTCGGTCAAATATCCGAACATCGACCATCACCTGACGCTCAAGAACTTCCGCACCTTCTTCGCGAACGGCCTCTACCCGACGGTCTTCCTGCGCACGGTCTGGATGGCGGGGCTGGTCACGGCGACCGCGATGGCGATCGCCTTTCCGCTGGCGTTCTTCCTGGCGAAGCGGGTGACGCGGCATCGCGAGCTGCTTCTGATGCTGGTGATCTTCCCGCTTTGGAGCTCGTATCTCGTCCGGATCTTCGCCTGGAAGACGCTGCTGGGCACGAATGGCATCCTGAACACCTTCTTCGTCTGGTCGGGGCTCGTCGAGCGGCCGCTCGCGTTTCTGCTCTACTCGAAATGGGCGATGTACATCACCTTCGTCCACGTCTGGCTGCCGTTCATGATCCTGCCGCTCTACACCATCCTCGACCGGATCCCGAATTCGCTGCTGGAGGCGTCGTCGGATCTCGGGTCCGACTCGCTCAACACCTTTTTCCGCGTGGTGCTGCCGCTGTCGCTGCCGGGGATGCTGGCGGGCGGGCTGAGCGTCTTCAGCCTGACGATGGGGGACTACATCACGCCGACGCTCCTGGGCGGCCCGGGCGACCAGCTGATCGGCAAGCTCGTCGCCGACCAGTTCGGGGTCGCGAACAACTGGCCGCTCGGCGCGACGCTGATCATCCCGATCCTGGTCACGATCTCGCTGGTGCTGCTGCTCTCGAACCGGGGCGGCGCGATGGCGAGGACGGCATGAGCGCGACCGCGGCCCCGGCACGAAGGCGCGTCCCGCGGTTCCGGGGCGGCTGGGCGCTGGGCGGCTTCTCGCTGCTGGTCTACGCCTTCCTCTACCTGCCGCTGGCCGTGATCGTCCTCTACTCGTTCAACGGGAGCGACGTCTCGACCTGGCCGATCCACGAATTCAGCCTGACCTGGTACCGCGCGCTCCGGCACGACCGCGAGATCATCGAGGGGATCAAGCTCTCGGTCCGGGTGGGGCTGCTCTCGGCGCTCGCCGCGACCGTGCTCGGCACTCTGGCGGCGCTGGCGCTGGACCGCTTCGACTTTCCGGGCAAGGCGGCGATCCGCTTCCTGATCGTGCTGCCGATCACGCTGCCGGGGATCGTGACCGGGGTCGCGCTGCTCTCCTACTTCACGCTCGTCGGGCTGCCGCTCTCCAACTGGACGATTATCGTCGGGCACACCACGTTCTGCGTCACCCTGGTCCTGAACACCGTGGTCGGACGGCTCTCCCAGCTGCCTCGGCATCTTGAAGAAGCGTCGGCCGACCTCGGGGCGACGCCGTGGCGGACATTCTGGCGGATCACCTTTCCGCTGATCCTGCCCGCGCTGATCGCGGGCGGGCTGCTGGCGTTCACCCTGTCGTTCGACGAGATCGTGGTCACGCTCTTCCTCAAGGGACGCGACGCGACCCTGCCGCTCGTGATCTACGGCCGCCTGCGCCGCGGACTCTCGCCGGTCGTGAACGCGGCGGCGACCGCGATCATCGGCGTCTCGCTGCTGCTGGTGCTGCTCTCGACCTTTTTGACGCGGCGGGGCGCCGCGAAGCCGTGGCGCCAGCCAACGATCGGACAGACAGTCGATGTCGATTGACGCCCCGGCCGCCGTGAATCCGAGCATCGAGCTGCGCGATGTCCGCAAGCGGTTCGGCGACGTCGTCGCGGTCGCGGGGGTCTCGCTCGAGGTCGCGCAGGGCGAGTTCCTGACGCTGCTCGGCCCGTCCGGCTGCGGCAAGACGACGACGCTGCGGATGATCGGCGGCTTCGAGCTGCCGACCTCCGGCAGTCTGCGCATCAACGGCGAGGAGATGGGCGACCTGCCCCCGCACAAGCGGCCGGTCAACACCGTCTTCCAGAACTACGCGCTCTTCCCGCACCTCACCTTGGGCCGGAACATCGAGTACGGCCTCCGGATGGCGAACGTCGGCAAGGCCGAGCGCGTCCGCCGGGTCGCCGAGGCGTTGGAGATGGTCCACCTCCCCGGCGTCGACGGCCGCAAGCCCTCCGAGCTGTCGGGAGGCCAGCAGCAGCGGGTCGCGTTGGCGCGGGCGCTCGTGAACCGGCCGCAGGTGCTGCTGCTGGACGAACCGCTGGGCGCGCTCGACCTCAAGCTGCGCAAAGCGATGCAGCTCGAGCTCAAACGCCTCAACCGCGAGGTCGGCGCGACGTTCATCTACGTCACCCACGACCAGGAGGAGGCGCTGTCGATGTCGGACCGGATCGCGGTCATGAACGCGGGGCGGATCCTGCAGGTCGGCCTGCCGGGCGAGATCTATGAGTCGCCGCGGTCGCGTTTCGTCGCCGACTTCATCGGGCAGACCAATTTCCTGGAGGGACGGCTGGCCGGGTCGCGCGACGGCCTCGCCGAAGTGATCCTTCCCTCCGGGGCGACCGTGCGGGGGCGGATGGCGCCGGGCGTCTCCCCCGCCGGAGTCGTGACGATCGCCGTGCGGCCGGAGCGGTTGGTCCTGTTCGGAGACGGGGACGACGGGGCGCCTCCCGGTTGGAGCAGGCTCGACGGCGTCGTGACGGACGTGATCTACCTCGGCACGCACAGCCAGCACGTGGTCGACGTCGGCGGCGGGGCGACCGTGGTCGTGCACCGCCAGAACCGGCGGCCGGCGGACGTCGAGCACGGCGGGGCGGACAGGGTGACCGTCGCGTTCGACCCCTCGGCTGCGTCCATCCTCCTGGACTGACGACGTCGTCGCGCTTGCGGATTCGTTTCGCTGCGGACATGGATGGAGACGCGCGGAGCGATTCAACTGCTTGGAGATCCGGCGGATCGATCAGCTCCGATCTCGGCCTCGCAGACCCCACTTGACGGGTTTCGAAACTCGCGTACTATACCGGGAAAGTTTCTCACATTTTTTTTGATCAGGTTTTCGACATGATCCCGCGGGGGGACCTCACGCGTGGAAAAAGCGGCCCGGTACCGTTCCCTGGATTGCCTGACGATGATCGAGCAGCGCCTGCCCGCGCTCTCCGGCGCCTCGCGGCGGGTGGCGGACGCGATCGTGCGCGATCCGTGGGCCGTGCTCGGGATGACGATCTACGATGTCGCGGAGATGAGCGGCGTCAGCCTGCCGTCCGTGACCCGCTTCTGCCGGGCGGTCGGCTATCCCGGATTCCGGGAGCTGGTGCAGGGGATCGCGCAGTCGCTCGGGCGGATCGACAGCAAGGACCTCGAGAATCTGGAGGCGGTCGCGGCCGGGACGGACGGCGTGCCTGGTCTCGCCGCGACGATCGTGCGCCGCCAGATCGAGGCGCTGCAGACGACGCTGGGCGCGTTGAACTTCGCGGCGATCGAGCGGGCGACGGTCGCCTTGGCGGCGGCGAAGCGGATCGTGGTGATCGGCCACGGCGGCGCCTACGTGCCTGCCCTGGGCTTGGCGATCAAGCTCAACTGGGCGGGCGCGCCCGCCTTCGCCGCGACGCCCGATCTGATGTCCAACATCATCATCTCGGTCGATTCGGAGGACGTGGTGATCGGGATCTCGCATCAGGGCCGGACCCGCGACACGATCGAACTGATGCGGCTGGCCAAGAAGTTCGGCGCGGCGACGATCGGGATCTCGACCGTCCCCCATTCTCCGCTGGCGTCGGTCTCCGACATCTCGGTTTCGGTGCTCTCGCCCGACGTCGCGCGCGCGGGGACGTTCTTCCTGTCGTTCGACACGCTGATGGTGCTGGCCGACGTGCTGGCGGCGACCGTGGCGGAGCGGAAGTGGAACGGCTCGCCGCCGAACCGGACGGGCGTCGTCGAGTGGATCGAGACCGCGCTCCGGGTCGGCCCGCTGCCGCAGCCGCGCGCATCAGACGAGGCGCCGGGATCGCGCCCGCGGGTGGTCGCGCGCGGCGGCCGTCGGCGCAAGGGCGACGATCCGCCGGTGGCATAGGCGCGGGCGGCGGGTCGCTGTCGTCCCGTTTTCGCCGAGGTCTCCCGAGACGGCCCGGACCCGGCGCGGAGTCTGCGGACCCGGAAGGAGTGGAGGAGAAGCCATGGAGATCACGACCTCGGTCGCTTCCGTCGCCGTCCCGGTCGACGTGCTCAAGCGGCAGGCGCTCTCCTTTCTGGCCGATCGCGACGACGAGGTGATCGAGCTGGCCGCGGCCCTGATCGCGGCGCCGAGCCCCAACCTGCCGGGGGACGAGACGGCTCCGGCCGCGGTCCTGCACGAGTGGCTTGCCCGCTGCGGGCTGCCGCCTGCAGTGATCGTCACCAAAGCGCCGCACCGCCCGAATCTGATCGTGAGGATCGAGGGCGCACGGCCGGGACGCCACCTCGCGCTCTGCGGACACATCGACACCAAGCCGGTCGGCGACGCCGCGCCGCTCTGGACGACCGACCCGTTTGTTCCCACGTTCATCGGGGACGAACTGCACGGTCTCGGCGCGACCGACATGAAGGGGGCCGTGGCGGCGATGGTGCTCGCCGGGGCGGCGTTCGCGTCGGTCGCCGACCAGATGGAGGGCACGCTCAGCCTGATCTTCACCGCCGACGAGGAATACGGCAGCGCATTCGGGGCGCACCATCTCGCCACGTCCGGCGCGCTCGACTGCGACTGCATCATCCTCGGCGAGCCGTCCGGGCTGACGAAGGAGTGGGAGGCGATCCGGATCGTCTCACGCGGGATCTCGGGGTTTCGGGTCGTGGTCCATGGCACGCAGACCCACTCCTCCATCTCCGACGCGCTGCCGACGGTCAACGCGGTCGAGGCGATGGCCCGCCTGATGACCGCGTTCCGCCGGGAGTTCAGGCCGTCGTTTCCGCCGCATCCACTCTGTCCCACGGGACCGACGATCAACGTCGGCGTGCGTGCGGAGGGCGGGTACGGATACGGCGTGTTGCCGGGGCTGGCGGAGTTCTGGACCGATGTCCGGACGACGCCGGGCATGACCGAGGGGCGGTTCAGATCCGATGTCGTCTCGGCGTTGGCGCGCGCCGCGGCGGAGATTCCGGACGCGAACTACGACTTGTCGTTCCATCCCGGGATCGGCTGGATCCCGGCGACCGAGGTCGCGCCGGATCACCCGATGGTGGTCGCGTGCCGGCATGCGGCGAACGACGTGCTCGGCCACGAGCCGCCGCTCGCCCAGTTCCACGGCGCGACGGACGCCTTCGCCTTCGAGGTGACCGGAGGCATCCCCACGCTCGCATCGTTCGGGCCCGGGCAGTTGCCGCTCGCGCACGGCGCCAACGAATGGGTCAGCGTGCGCAGCGTGCGGCAGGCGATGCGGATCTACGCGCTCACTGCCCTGCGTTACCTCGCCCCGGATTGATCCCGAAGCAGCCGGCCGCAATGCGGGAAGCCCGAATCAGGCGAGTTTCCCCTTGGCGATCGCGCGGTCCTCGAGCACGTTGCCGATGACCATGAAGGTCGGAGCCCAGAGGCCGACGAAGATCCCGAAGCGCTCGGCGTTCGCCCGATCCCCGCCTTTTCGCAGCACCCAGATCCCGATGCTCAGCGCGATCGACGCCGCCGCCGCGCCATAGGCCACCGACGCGGAGACACCGGAATTCTCAAGCACATCGACCATTGCCTGACTCCCTTCACAAAGACCGTCCCGACGACGCCGGGGAACGTCTCCAGAGGGTAGTTCCCCGACGGAAACGGCGGCTACCGGCGCCGCGATGTCTGACTACAACCGCAGGAAGCGGAGGATCATCGAGTCCGTCCCCAGCTTCAAGGATCGAGCCGGCCGATGACGGCTCTCGCTGCGCTCGAAGGGATTCCTCGACTCCGCCTGCGGACTCCGCCCGGAATGACGGCGGTGTTCCGCCTGCATGCTGCGCTCGGAATGAACGGGGCAGGGGACGTCTCCGCGAAGTCGCCCCGCTGCCCTGTCGATCTCTGAACGACTGAGGCACGGACTCGTGACAACGTCCCCAATTGTCGGAGTGTCAGGCCCTGCGCGCCTTATCCGCCGTCATCCCGATGCCTGGGGAACCGCGTGGTCGTGCCGGACCATCGATCGACGGTGGACCGGACGCTAGACCCCGAGCGCCTCGGCGGCCAGCCTGGTGCCTTCGACGCGGTTCTTGATCTTCTGGAAGGCGACGTCGCGGGCGTAGTCGGGGGAGCCGTGGTTCGGTTTCTCGTCGATGCTGAAGGGGGAGAAGCCGCAGTCGTCGGTGGAGGCGAGGCGCTCCTTCGAGATGAAGTTGGCGGCGCGGACCAAGGCGTCGCGGATCTCCTGGGGGCTCTCGACCCGGGGGTTCTGGGGGTTGGTGACCCCGATGTAGCACATCTGCGGGATGCCGTCGGCGTCGTCGCGGCTGTGCTGGCCGATCAGCTTGTAGACCGGGTCCTTGTCGCGCTCGCTGGAGAGCTGCATCAGGAAATACCTGGCGTTCAAGCCGAACATCGTCGAGAGCAGGTCGCTGTAGGGCACGTCGGCGCTGTGGACCGAGTCGCGGTCGCCGCCGGGGCAGGTATGGATGCCGATCCGCGACCGCTCCTCGGGGGTGAAGCGGTCGATCACGCGGTTGATCAGCTCGATGAAGTGCGGCAGCATGCCGACGCCGGTCCACGGGTTGCGGGGATCGGCCCGGGTGGCGAGCCTGCCCTCGGTGAAGTCCATCGAGACCCGCACCGCGCCGGCGGCGAACGCCCCGCGGATGTCCTTCTCGCACTCTTCGCAGAGGTCCTCCTCGAACTGCGCCCGAGGATGGCCCGGCACCTCCTCGTTCAAAGGGTAGAGCAGGGTG
>JBPCRG010000696.1:0-3657 GCA_050997095.1 Thermomicrobiales bacterium
GCCGTAGTGGGGTAGAATGTAAGGCGTTATGCGTCGAGGAGTCGTCGGTCGAATGCCGCTCAAGCCGTCGAGCGACCTGACTCCCCGCTTTTTACCACGAATGTGCCGATGGAGGCTGGCTTTTGGCGAAGAAACCCCAATACCGCAAACCGATCAAACCGGCGGCTGCCGGAGCCGTCGTCGTGGAGGAGCGTCCGCGACGGCAGGATCCCGACGCGATCACGGTCGACGGCAAGGTCGTCGACGCCCTGCCGAACGCGATGTTCACCGTCGAATTGGAGAACGGGCACAACGTGCTCAGCCATCTCGCCGGCAAGATGCGGACCCAATACGTCCGCGTGCTGCCCGGCGACCGCGTCACCGTGGAGCTCTCCCCATACGACTTGACGCGCGGACGAATCACCTACCGCCACCGGTAGTGTGAATTGCGGCGACCCTCGATGAATCGGAGCCCGGCCGCTGCCCGGCTCCTTTTTGTGTCGGCTCCGCCACATTCCGGACGGTCGCGAACCGTGACGGATGGTGATCGACGCCTCAACGAGCCGCCCCGTATACTCGGTGAGGCCCCGAACTCGGCGCCGAGGATAGTGGTGTTCGTTGAGGCGGGGCGCGATTGAAGCGATCTTGGCGAGTCATTCTCGGGTTCGCGATCAGCGCCGCATTCATCGCCTACGCGCTTCGGGGCCAGGATTTCGGGCGCATCCGGACGGCGCTCGCCGAGGTCAACTACTGGTTCATCCTCCCGGCGATCGTCGTCTACTTCCTCGGCGTGGCGATCCGCGCCTACCGCTGGACCGTCCTGCTCCGTCCCGTGGGCAAGGTCTCCACGCGCGACATCCTGCCCGTCACCGCCGTCGGCTACATGACGAACAACATCCTGCCTCTCCGCACGGGCGAGATCGTGCGCTCCTACGTCCTCTCGAAGCGGACCGGCATCAGCAAGACCGCCGCGCTGGCGACGATCGCGGTCGAACGGCTGCTCGACGGCGTCATCCTGCTCGGCTTCATCTTCGTCTCGGCCACGGTCGTCAGCTTCACCAGCTACCTCCGCCACATCGCGATCATCGCCTTCGCCGTCTTCTCGATCGCGATCATCGGCGTCTTCCTGTTGACGTTCGGCGGCAATCTCCGGGATCGCATTCTCCAGATCGTCCTCGGCCCGATGCCGACGCCCGTCGCCGACAGGGTCGAGCGGATGGCAGAGTCGTTCCTCAGCGGCCTCGGCGTGATGACGCGCAAGGCGGATCTCGCGGCGGTGGTGCTGGCGTCGATCGCGGCTTGGCTCTGCGAGGCCTCAACCTATTTCATCATCGCCCGTGGTTTCGGCACGGATCTGACGTCAAAGATGGGCATCGGCGAAACGCTGCTGACGACGGGGGTCGGCAATCTCGCCACCCTCGTGCCCTCCGGTCCGGGCTACGTCGGCACGTTCGAAGCGGGAGTCCAGTCCGTCCTGCACGGGGCGCTGAAGGTGCCCGTGGAGGTCGCCTTCTCCTACGCGGTCGTCGTCCACGCCACGCTCTACTTCCCGGTCACCGTCTGGGGCGCGATCGCGTGGTGGCGGCTCCACCTCTCGATGCGCCAAGTCCGCGAGCTCGATGACGACACGACGCCCGAAGTCCCGGCTCAGAACGCGACGGCCTGAGCAAGGCACGTTTCCACCCATCGGAACAGTCGCTTCCGACTCTCCGTTCGGGCCGAAGCGGCGCAAGGGCAGGTTTGCAAAGCCGTCGTCGCGTCCATCGGGTAGGGGCGGTCTCCTCCGGGACGCTCCCGAAGCGCCGAGCACCGTTGCGAATACGCCATAAGCGATGCGCCCTATCCGAGGGCGGATCTGGTCCATGACTCGCAGAGCCGGCGCATTTGCAGATCGCTGTAGGCACAACGGGCGCATCTTTGTTCGCCGCCACCAGACGTCATGGGAAAGAACCAGCTGCGCCGCGCGCCGATCAGCGCGGCGTGGCGGCCGGGGCGGGCGTCGCGGACTGATCCGGCGGGGAGATCGGTTGGGGCTGGTCGAAGTCGGAGAATTCGCGCTCCATGTAGTGGCCGCGGGAGACCATGGTCTCGCGCAGCAGGTGGCCCGTCGCCGGTTCGATCCACCATGCATACCAGGCGGGCGCCAGCGACGTTCCCGGCACGAAGATCGTGACGATCTGGGCGGCGATCCCGTTCACATCGTCGATGCGGCCGAGGTGGAACGCCGTCGCGGCATCGTAGTCGCTCCCCCAATCGGACGGCGGGACGACCGGACCCGACGCGCTCTTGTTCCATGGATCTCCCGGTGAATTCACCCATTGTGCGGATCCGATCCGGATCATCTCGGTGTCCGGCGTGAAGATGGAGAGCGACGGCGACCGGCCGTCGGTGCCGTCGCTCACACGCTGCGCGGATGTCACCACGGTGCCCGTGCCCCCGCCCAGCCGCTCGACGAAGGCGACGGAGTGCAGCGAGGTCAGGGCCAGGCGGCCGCGATCGAAGAGCGCCCGTGCCGCCGGATCGCTTGCCGGCCTCGGCCCCGCATCGAATCCGCTCACGTTGGGATCGGGCAGGAGCATGTAGAAGTCGACGCCCGCGTCCTGAACGCCGTCGCGCCGGACCAGCACGTCCGCGCGGTACCAGCCGGTCATGCTCAATGCCCCGCCCGAGCCCGTGAAGACGCCGTCGGCGCCCCGGGTCAGCTCGGTCGAGACCGGCGCGGCGTCTTGGTCGAGACTCGTGAACGTCACCCGAGCCAGTGCGATCGTCGTCAACGTCGGGCGGGGGACGAGGCCGCCCGTGGCGCCGAACGCGAGCGGCTGGCCCTCCGTGACGAGCACGGAGACGGTGTTATCGCCGGGTTTGGCAGGCGCGACCGTCAGGCGGGCGTAGAGATCCTCGTTCGGGGCGTCGCCGACCAACGGCGCGGCGAGATCGACTGAGGCGGCGCTGCCGGTCTTCGCGGTCGCGGGCGGCGCGAGGAGCGAGAGGACCGTTCCGCCGAGCACGACCGCGGCGACGACGGCCGTCTCGATGCGCACCGATGCGCGCAGGGTCGCGGCCGCAGTCGATGCCAGATCACGCAACCGCGCCCGGTGGACGGTGGCGAGCGCGAGCGCCGGCACGAGGATCGCGACCTTGGCGATGAGCACGCGGCCGTAGTCGCTTTGCCACAGCGCATGCAGGCTCGGCAGGATGAACCCGGCGTTGACGGCGCCGGTGAGCACCCCGACGGCGACGAGCGGCAGTGCATAGGTCGAGAAGACGCGGACCGGATCTCTGCCTCCGCCGGTCTCCGCCCCCCCGGACCGCCCCGGCCGCAGAAGCGCGAGGCAGACGAGGCCGCCGACCCACAACCCGACCGACCATTCGTGCAGGATCACCGACCCGGTCGTCAGCGCCCGCCACGAGTCGCGGGAGGCCGCGTGCGACGTCAGGCTCAATCCGAGCATCGCCGCCAGCGCCGCTCCACAGCCGATCGCCGCGGTCGGGCGTCCGTGTCGCCGAAGCGGTCGCACGCGACCAAGGGCCATCGCGAGGACGAGCGCCACCATCATGAACGGGGCCCGCAGCCACCAAGCGTCTGGAAGCGCGGCCAATGCATCCCCGACCGACGGTTTGAGCGCGCCCGAGGGCGGAAAGAGGGATTGCAGCAACGGCTCGGCGATGGTCGCGACC
>JBPCRG010000062.1:0-2932 GCA_050997095.1 Thermomicrobiales bacterium
AAGCGGGGCCTACGAACGACGCCTCCATACCCTCCCCCCTTTCTCTCGTGTCACTCCGTCGGGAACTCTGGCGCCGTCGCCGCCCCTCACGCTCGCCACCCCGCTCGTGCTCGGGGAGGATTGCGACACGGGCGTGCCGGTGACGATCACCGCCCGCCAGCTGTGCGAACACCTCTTCTGCGTCGGGAAAACGGGACAAGGCAAGACGGTCTTCATCCGGCATCTCGCGGCGGAGTGGCTCCGCCGGGGCGGCGGCCTCTGCCTCGTGGATGTGGAGGGGCCGCTCACCGACGACGTGGTCGGCCTCCTCCCGCCCGAACGGGAGGGGGATGCGATCTATCTGGACCTGTCCGATGCAGAATGGCCGTTTGGCTACTCGCTCTTCGACCCGACCGGGGCCGACGGCGGTGCGGCGCGCGCCCGGCGCATCGGCGCGGTGATCGCCGCCTTCCAGAAAGTCTGGGGCGGCACGTGGGGCATCCAGATCCAGGAGTGGCTGACGACGATCGGCCACACGTTCCTCGACAACCGGCGCGGCACCATGGCCGATATCCCCCGCCTCCTGACCGACGCGGCGTTCCGGCGGGCCTTCCTGCCGCGGGTGCGCAACAACGCGGCGCGCGTCCACTGGCAGACGGCGACCAACCCCCGCGCCCGGGACGGGGCACTCAAAACAGAGGAGATCGGCTCGACGCTGCGGCGCATCTCGCTCTTCCTTTCCAACCCCCTGCTGGAGAACATCGTCGGCCAGGAGCGCACGACGCTCGCCTTCGATCGCTGGATCGCCGAGCGCAAGGTCGTGCTGCTGAAGCTGCCGGTGGGGGAGGTGGACCGGGAGACGGTGCATCTGATCGGCACGCTCCTGGTGCAGGACCTGCTCGCGGCGGCCCTGCGGCGACCGGAGGGGGCCGAGCCCTTCCTCGTCATCGTCGACGAGTGCCAGGCCGTGACGACGCCCGACTACCTCGACCTGCTCACGCGCGCCCGCAAGCGCGGGGTCGGCGTGGTCTTCGCCACCCAGAAGGTCGCGAACATCCCCGACGCGGCGGTCCGGGAGAATGTCTTTAACGTCGGCGCGATCGTCGCCTACGAGACGACGGGCGAGGACGGCAGGCTCGTCGCGCGCGAGCTGCGGGGGACGCCCTTCCGGACCGTGGAGGGATTCCCGACGAAGGCGGCGCTCGCCGATGCGCTCGCCAACCTGCGGCAGGCGTACGGGCCTGGCGTGGCGGTGTGCAAGCTCCCCGGCGGCGAGCACCGCATCCGCGTCCCCCTCGAGCAGCCGGCCGACGACGTGCGCGCGCACGCGATGCGCAGTCGCATCCGGGCGAGCAGCCGACGGGCGTACTGCCGCCCCCGCTGGGAGGTGGAGCGGGAAATCCGCGAGCGCGGCGGGGTGGGGATGGACGAGCGGGATTGCGATGCGCCGATCTCGCCTGCGGCGACCGCTGTCCCGGGATTGGCTGCGGACGCCCCCCCGTCAGCGGCAGGCGCCACACAGCGGCGACGATGGATCACCCCGCCGCCGGAGAGCCCATAGCAGGACTGACCCTTTCGTATATTTTTCGTGCCGGTTTGTCCGGCTTGACCCGCCACGCGTGGCGGGGGATAGAATGGAGGTCCGATGACCAAGCACGTATCCGATCCATCAGGGAAAGCCTTCCGCGTCCAGCCGGGCCACGAACGCCTGCTGATCGCCCTCGCGCGCTACGAGCGTTTGACGGCTGAGCAGACGCGGCGGCTCCTGTTCGGGGCGGGGTCTTTGACCTATGTGCAGACGAAGTACAAGGAACTCGCCGATGCGGGCTATGTGCTGCGCGTCCCGGTCGGCAGGCCGGCGCCCCATGGCTCGGGGCCGCTGGTGTACAGCCTGGATCGTCGGGGCCGGGCGCACCTTGCGTCACTCGGACAGGATGTCCCCCGGCGGCTGCGGCAATCCGAGGATCGGGCACGATCCTCCCCACACCTGCGCCACAGCATCGCCGTGGTAGACGTCCTGATCCTGTGCGAACTGCTCTGTCGGCGAGACCCGCGCCTCACCATCGCCCGGATGCGCGGGGAGCGAGAACTGACGACCTGGATGGTGAACGTGACCATGCCGGACGGGAGGGCACAGGGCGTCGCGACCGATGGGTGGGCGGACCTGCGCATCGCCCACCCCGATGGGGGAATCGAGCAGATGTGCTGCGCCTTCGAGGTCGATTGCGGGACCGAGTGGGGCGCGGCATGGCGGAAGAAAGCGCGCGCATTACTGGCCTACGACCGCGGCCCGTACTCGGCGGCATTCGGCGTGGACAGCCTGACCATTGTCGTCGTCGCACCGACCGATGTGCGGCGCGACCAGTTGCTCCACTGGACCGAGCAGGAACTCGTCGCGCAGCGCGCCGCCGACCGGGCCGACCTATTCCGCTTCGGCACGATGCCGGATGACCCCGCCGATGCGGCGGCGTTCTTCCTCGCCCCGCGGTGGCAGATCCCGGGTCAGGACGTGCCGACCTCCCTCATCGAGGGGACGGCGGAGTAAAGCACCCGCCAACTGACGATGATGACAATTCTCTTGACAAATCCCTTGACCAATCGCTTGACCTATGACCAATCCGTTTCGCCGCCCATCGTCATTGCCTCTCGGCACCTTCGGACCGCGCGTTCTCCGCATCCCGGTCTCTCTCGCCGTGGCGGACCTGACCAGTCACGTCCACATCACCGGGACGACCAATAGCGGCAAGAGCCGGCTCCTCGCCCATCTCGCGATCTCTCTGATCGAGCATGGGGAGGGGGTGACCATGCTCGATCCGCACGGCGATGCGGCACGACTGGTCATTGCTCACCTCATTGCCGGCGGGATCTATGCCGACCCGGCCGCGTTCGAGCGGATCACCTATCTGGACCTGCCCGCCGCGGCCCGCAGGGGGCGCTACACGCCCCTCAACAT
>JBPCRG010000149.1:0-3001 GCA_050997095.1 Thermomicrobiales bacterium
GTGCTGCCGGCGTGCCTGCGGGACTCGACCCAGATCCGGCCGCCGTGCGCTTCGACCAGCATGTTCGAGATGAAGAGCCCGAGCCCCAGACCCGGCAGGCCGTTGACCGCGCCGACCCGGTAGAAACGGCCGAAGATCAACGATTGCTCCTCCGGGGCGATCCCGATCCCTCGGTCCACGATGTCGACCTGCACCCGCCGCCCGCGCCGCGCGACGCGGACGGACACGTCTCCGCCGACGGGCGAGTATTTGACCGCGTTGCCGAGCAGGTTCTGCAGCACTTGGCCGATCCTGTCGCGGTCCCACGAACCGACCACGGGCGCCTCCGGGGCCTCGACGAGGATCCGATGCCCGTCGCTCTGGGCCTCGATCAGGCGCGCCTGCTCATGGATCAAGGCGACGAGATTGAAGGGTTGCCGGTCGAGCTCCAGGCGCTCCGCGTCGAGCCGGACCGACTCGGCGAGATCGGTGATCAGGCCGACGATCCTGTCGACCTGGCCCACTATCACGTCGACCGCCTGCCCGTCGTAGGCGCCGCGCCGCTTCATCAGCTGCGCGCCCGCCTTGATCGACGTCAACGGGCTGCGCACGTCGTGCGCGACCATCGCGATCAGATCCTGCTGCAGGCGCTCCAGCCGGACGCGCTCGGTGATGTCCTGGGCGCTGCCGAGCATCCGGACCGCCACCCCGTCCTCGCAGACCACGATCCCCCGGCCTTGGAGGTGGCGGATCGTCCGGTCGGCGCGGATCAGGCGGTGGTCGAAGGCGAAGCTTTCCCCGGTCTCGCGCGACCGCTCGATCGTCTGGCGCACGCGCTCCCGGTCGTCGGGATGGATGTGCCCGACGAACCACGGGAATGTGACCGCGACCGACCCCGGCTCGATCCCGAAGATCCGGTAAAGCTCGTCGCTCCAGGTGAGCTCCTCGGCGTCGCACTCCCATTCCCAGCTCCCGACGTGGGCGATGCGCTCGGCCTCCTCGACGAGCTCGCGCGTGTGCCGCAGGCGCGCCTCGGCCCGGCGGCGCTCGGTGATGTCCTCGAAGGTCGTGATCGCCTGGTGGGGCCGGGCCGCCCCCGGATGGAAGAGGGGCACGGCGCCGACGGAGAGCCAGCGGCAGTCGTCCGTGTCGGCGAAGAAGACGCCCATGACGGCGTTCATCGCCGGGGCGCCCGTGCGCAGCGCGATCATCGCGGGGTGCAGGTCTCCGGGAAAGGGCGTGCCGTCCTCGCGCACGGCGCGCCAGCGCGGATCGACCAAGGTCCGCCCCGACATCTGGTCGAAGGAGAGCCCGAGGATGCGCTCGGCGGCGCGGTTGGCGGCGGTGATCGTCCCGTCGGCGTCCTGGTAGACGACGCCGAGCGTCAACGCCTGGAAGAGCGTGCGGTCGCGTTCCTCGCCCGCCGTCGACGCGGCGGCGGTCTGCCGCCGATCGGATCCGAATCGTTCTGCCGCGTCCGCGTCCACGTGCATATCCTGTCCACCCCGTCGGGTGAATCACCGGGTAGAATCCGGCGGGCGATCGCCGAGGACCGTCCGCACCCGAGCCGGGGAGCGGCGACGTCCCCGCTCCAGCGTCCATGATAGCGAAGCGGCCGCATGGCGGCGAGATTCGCCGGGGGCGCGGCCCGGCGGGCGGGATGAGGGGAAGCATGAGCGACGATGGAAACGGGTACCGATGCTACTGGATGCGGGTCGGGCGCCACGTCGGCTTGAGCGACGCGGCGAAGCGGCTCGGGGTGCGGGCAAGCGAGCTCAGCGCGTTCGAGCGCGGCGGCGCGCACCCGTTGAGCGCGGCGCAGACCGCGGCCTACGCCGCGCTGCTCCAATCGATCGAGCTTCCCGAGGCGGCGGACCCCGAACCGGACGCCAAGCCCGGCGGCGCGGGCGAGGGATGACGGCGAGACCCGCGACCCGTCGGATCGGGCATGTTTGCCGACGGCATCGCGATCCCCGACCCCTCGTCCGTCAGGCCAGCTCCAGATCCATCCAGACCATGTCGCGCAGGGGGATGCCGTTCTCCCGAAGGCCGGCGGGGTAGCCGCGGGCGGGGGAGAAGAAGTCGCGCTCGATGCCGCGGAGCCGGAACCCCGCCTTCTGATAGAAGGCGAGCTGGCCGATCCCCGAATTCCCGGTGCCGACCGTGACCCGGCGCACGCCCGCCGCCCGCAGCTCCGCCAGCACCAGCGCGAGCATCCGCCGGCCCACGCCCTGGCCGTGCCGCGCGGGATCGACCGCGACCGCCTTGAGCTCGACGTCGACCCCGCCGTCGCCCTCCGGCAGCACCAGCGTCATCGCCAGCGGCGCGCCGGCCTCGCCGTGCAGCGCGTACAGATCGCCGTGTTGATAGTAGGCGCGCACGGCCGTCTCGGAGTCGTCCGCGAGGAGGAGCAGGGGCAGATAGGCGTCGCGCCCGGGCCCGGAAGGGACACGCGTCAATACGGTGGGCGCAACGGGGGGCATTCCGGATCTCTCCGCGTCGATCGCCGGCATCGCCGAAGGTTCGGAGCTTACCGGCTCGCGATCGAATCGGCAACGGGCGGACCGTCCCGTGCTCTCCGCCGTCGCGGGCAGCAATGATCGAACGCGATGGCGGACGGGTTGGCTGCCTCACCTATTTCTTCCGATACTTCCTCCAAGGCTATTGTCCATCCCCCGATCCGGGAGTAAGCTGCGGGGACAGGAGAGCGTCCATGCAGCGAACCGGCCGGCCGGCGGATGTGCTCAGGCAGAACGAGGATTCGGCCCACGGCGGCGACGGCTGGGTTCCGCGCGAGGGCACGATGCGCGACGAACTCGGGAGCGTCTGGCTCGACTGCGGAGCGCCGTCCGAATGCGGCGTGCTGCGCGCGGTGCTGATGCACCGGCCCGGCGCCGAGATCGACGACGTGCCGGACCACCGCGCCGCGCTCTGGCTCGACGCGATCGACCCTCTCCGCGCCCGGGCCCAGCACGACGCCTTCACGGATTTCTACCGCGCCCACGGCGTCCGGATCCACGAG
>JBPCRG010000097.1:0-6491 GCA_050997095.1 Thermomicrobiales bacterium
GAGACCTCTCGGGACGGCGGGGAACGGGAGTTCCTTCGATGCCGCTTGGGATGGTCCGGAAGAGATAATCTCCATTCGTCTCCGCGGTGCCGGAATGGCGTCGCGCAGGGCACTGTCACTTGAGAGGGAGGAACGACGATGGCACTGACGATCGAGACATTTCAGGCGGGGCCGGTCGACACCAACGCCTATCTCGTGATCGACGACGTGGCCGGGCAGGCGTTGATCATCGACGCGCCGTCGGGCGGGACGGCCGATCTCGTGGATGCCGCCTGGGCGAAGGGCGCCGCGATCCAGACGATCGTGATCACCCACGCGCATTGGGACCACATCGCGGACGCGGCCGAGATGAAGGCCAGAACCGGCGTGCCGCTGCTCGCGCATCCGCTCGATGCCGCGGAGTTGGCCGCTCCGGGCAGCGCCGGATCGCAGCCCCCGATCTCCATTCCGCCGGTGACGCCGGACCGGCTGCTCAACGATGGCGACGTCGTCACGCTCGGCGACCACTCGTTCGTCGTGATGCATCTGCCGGGGCACGATCCGGGGCACATCGCGCTCTATTCCGAGGCCGACCGCGTCTTTCTCGGTGGCGATGTGCTCTTTCCGGGCGGCCACGGCCGGGTCGACATCCCCGGCGCCGATCAGGAGACGACCGACCGCAGCATGGCGCGGCTGGCGACGCTGCCTGGCGATGTCGTGGTCTACCCCGGCCATGGCGCGACGACCACGATCGGCGCGGAGGTCTGGCTCAAAGACCTCCTGAAACGATATCCGCAGGAGTAGGCCGTCGACCCCGGAGGATCGAATGATTCCGTTCGCCGCAGCCACCGACCATTTTCTGACCAAGTTGGCCGCGGACGCCCTTCGCCAGCTTGACGGCATCCCCGAGCGTGATCTGAACGAGTGGCGGCCCGCGCTCGGGTTGCAGGACGTGAACACGCTCTACGGGCTGGCGACGCATCTGGTCGCCGCCGGCGAGTTCTGGATGCTGCACGCCGCCGCGGGGAGACCGACGGACCGCGACCGACCGGCGGAGTTCCGCGCATCCGGCGATCTCGCCACCTTGCAGGCGCGGTACGGGCGATGGCTCGACGAGTGCCGCGCGGTCCTTTCGGAACTCGCCGAAGCCGACCTGGACCGGCGCTTTCAGGGAGGGTCCAGCCAGCCGGTCGACTGGTCGGTGGCGGAGTGCATCATGCACGCCGTCGAGCACACCGCCGTCCATGTCGGCCATCTCCAGTTGCAGCGCCAGATCTGGAACGCGGAGCGCATAGGCGCGGGCGGCTAGTGCTTTGTCCCTTGACAAGCGCCGGACCGTAACGGAGACGACGAGATCCTTCGCGCCCCAGGATGACGGCGGAGGGGGCGGCTCCAGCGTGGCAAATGATGTTGGACACCGCAGTGGGGCGTGTCCCCGGTGGTGGCGATCGCCGCAAAGACTCGATCCTCGGCGACTGGCGACAGTCGGTTTCGACCGACTTATTTGACTGAGCGCGGGGTTTCCAACCCCGCGTGGCCGGACACGTGCGCTGGCGCGAAGAGCCTGGCAACCTTTTGCAAATACGCCGCAACAGAGCAGCGATTCCCTATAGAAGTCGCAAACCGCGGGCCCGCCCTCAACGACTGCATGTGATCACGGGGCAGGCCGGTCGATCCGCATCACCGTCCGCAGCAGGTAGGTGATGGTGATCGCGTCGCCGGGCCGCAAGCCGTCGGCGACCGCCTCGGCTGGCAGTTGCGCCCGGTGGATCGTCTCGGGGTCGTCGGCGTGGCTGAAGTAGGCGCGGAGATAGGGGGAGCCGTGGATCGTGTAGGGCTGGACGCCTTCAAGCCGGGCGGCGACCTCCATGGCTACGTCTCCGTCGCGCCGGGGGTAAGATCCACGTAGTCCTCGGCCTCGGCCTCCAGGCGTTCGTCTCGGGAGCGGGCGAAGATGAAGAACCCGATCGTGAGCAGGAGCAGCGGGCCGACGATCACGCAGGCGGAGAGCGCGACGATGCCGCTGCCCGCGGAGTTCGTGCGCATCACGAAGAGGAAGATCAGGCTCGACAGCACGACGAGCAGCAGCAGCGCGCCGAGGGCGGAGGTCTGCGTGATGCAGCCGCGGGCGGCGATGTTGACGTCGGGCGCGCCCGCGAACTGCCGGGTCGGGGCCGCGGCGCCGGCGAGCGAGTCGACGTCGGCGAAGCGGATATAGCCCAGTCGCCCGCGGTCGAGTTTGACCCGGACGAAGTCGGCGGGCGCGTCGGGGTCCTCGATGATGTCGAGTTCGGCGCCCGCGGGGACGATGTCGATCAGGCGCGAGGCGGTGTCGGCGCGCTCGTAGACGCGCAGGCCCTCGCTGGCATGGAAGGCGTCGAGGACCGTGGCCCCGCAGGAGGCGCAGTAATGGTTCGTGCTGGGGTTGAGCGCGCCGCATTGACCGCAAAAGATGAGCCCGGCCTGGGCGCCGTCGTCGTCGTCGGTCGGCGCTGCGTCCGACCCGGAAGGGCGTTTGGAGCCGCGGTCGGAGCCCGTTGTCGAGGGTTGGGTCCACCCGGCGGGATCGGATTCGGGGACACGCCATTTCTCTTCCTGAGATCGCAAGAGGCCCCGTTCTCCTGTCCGTTGGCATGCAAACCCGGCAGCATGTCGCGCTCGACTGCGCACTTCATACCATAGTGCCCTCCGGCGATGGGGACGGCCAAGCGTCGCGCCGCATAATGAGCGGCAAGCGTGCCCGTTCCGTCGTCTTGCGGCGATCGGAAAGTGGGCTGACGGGGAGCGATGGACGATCGGCCGGTGATCTGCGGCGTCTGTGGTTCGGCCAACGCGGCCGAGGCTGCTTCCTGCCGGCGGTGCGGCGCGTTGATCGCCGCCTACCGTCCTCCGGCGAGCGACGAGCCGACGGCGGAGCAGCCGTCGCCAGTCGGCCGGAATCCTGGAGCACGCGCGGCGGACGCCGGAGCGGCCGCGCGTGACCTGTTCGGGAGCGCGCCAACCATCGTCGAGCCGGGATTCCGGACGCCGACTGCGGCGATCCCGCCGAGTGCGTCCGACTGGGCGGCTCCCGCCACCTTGGACTGGCCGACCGGAGTTGACAGCGGGACCGATTTCGAGAACCTCGGGACGACTGAGCCTCCGCCGATCGCGATCGGCGATGGGCAACATTCCAGTGTCGAGTCCGCGATTCCCTCCACCGACCATCCCGCGCCGCCTGGAATTGAGGCTGACGGTGTCGAACGGGACCGTGGAACGGATCTCCTTGCACCGTCATCCGCGATTCCAATCAAGGCTCGGGCGATTCGGACGCGGAAACCGGGAAACGTTCGCCGTCAGCCGGCGACGGCGGCGAAAAGCCCGGCCTCCCTTTCCGGTTTCAGACTTGCCGCGGGCGGAGCTTTGTGGGTCGCCGTCTCGGCCGCCATCGCCGTCGTCCGGTCGGTCTCGGACTCGGTGCTCGGCGAGTCGGTGGGTCTCGCGGCGGGGATCGTCGGGGTCGTGATGCTCTTCGATGCGCTCCTGCTGGCGTTGGCGCGGCGCGAGGGGCGGAAGCGTCGGACCCGCGGCTTCGCCAATACGGACACACTGAACGTATAGGGTGACTTTTGGCGTTCCCGATGGCCTGAAGCCGGGCGGGAACGTGCTAAACTGCTCAAAGTTACCCAAGGGATCGGTGCCCTTGAGCTGTCGTGCCATCTTTCCGTCCGCAACGGCAGATGACCGGCGAACATCACGATAGTCGGCAACCCCTGCGTCCCCCGCGCACAGGTCGACGTGGACCGGCGGAACTCGCTCCCGGTGACGGATCGGGCGTGACGGAGGATGGACGATGGCTTTGACGGCGAGAGAGTTGGCGGCGCTGCCATTGCCTCCCCTTCCGGCGGACGACCTCCGGGTCGCGATTCTCACATTGCTCGATGTCTTCGGTGCGCGACGAGTCGTGAACCGCTTCCTTGCCCCCACGCCGCTTCTGCGGTCCGCCGCGCTTTCCGAGCGTCTCGGCTTCGAGGTCCGGCTGAAATGCGAGAACCTGCAGCCCGGCGGCGCCTTCAAGGTGCGCGGCGGGTTGAACCTGCTCAGCCGGCTCAGTCCCGACGCCCTGGCGCGGGGCGTGGTCACCGCCTCCACCGGCAACCACGGGTTGTCGATCGCCTATGCGGCGCGGGAGTTCGGGACGCGGGCGGTCATCTACGTGCCCGAGGGCGCCAATCCGCAGAAGGTCGCCGCGATCGAACGGTTCGGCGGCTCGGTCGTGTTCACGGGGAATGACTTCGACGCAAGCCGCGCCGCCGCCGGGGACCGGGCCGACCGCGACGGCATGTATTTCGTGCACTCGGCAAACGAGCGGGATCTGATCGCGGGCGTCGGCACCTACACCCTCGAGATCCTCGAGGAGATGCCCGACCTGGAGTACCTCTTCGTTCCCGTCGGCGGCGGCAGCGGGCTGTGCGGCGCGTGCATCGCGGGCAAGGGGATCAACCCCGACCTCAAGATCATCGGCGTGCAGGCAGCGGGGGCTTCGACCGTCCGCGACTCGTGGAGACGTCGCCGACTCGTCAGCTACGACCGGGTGGACACGTTCGCGGAAGGGTTGGCCACGCGGACGGCGTTCGAGCTGCCGGCCCACATCCTGTGGGACCGCGTGGACGACATCACGCTCGTGACCGACGGCGAGATGCGGCGCGCGATCCTGACGCTGCTGGAGACCACCGGCATGTTGGCCGAGGGCGCCGGGGCGGCGGCGCTGGCCGCCGCCCACAACATGCGCGCGGAACTTGGCGGCAGGCGCGTCGCCTGCGTGATCAGCGGCGGAAATCTGACCTTGAGCGGATTGCGGCAGGCCATGGACGAGGAGCAAGCCTGGTGACCAGATTCAGAAACTGGATGGGCGCGAAGCAGCAGCAGGACGGCAACAGCGGGGTGATCATCCAGTTCGCCCGCGAGGTCGTCGAGCGCCGCCGTTCGATACAGGGCGCCTTGAACGAGGTCCGGCATCCGGCCGTGCTCGATTCGCTCGGCGACGAGGATTTCGAGATCCTCGACGAGGCGATCGACGAGAGCGCGGCGGAATACCGCGAGTACGCGATCGTGCTCGCGAGGCTCACCCACGCCGCCGCCCGGGCCAAGGGGTTCGACCAGCCGATCGTCGACGCCGCGATCCGGCTCGACAGCCTGCTGCCGAAGGAGGACCCAAGTCGCGAGCGCGACCAGCTTCTCCGCGACGCCTATGTGATCGCCCACCGGGCGAACTACGCGCGGGGGGGGCGGATGACGCTCGCCCGCCTCGGTCAGCGGGCCGTCGAGGCCGACGACACCGACCGCGCGCGGACGCTCTTCCAGCAGCAGTTGGAGATCGGCGACGAGGCGTCGGACACCGCGAGCGAGGTCGATTCCGCGATCTCGCTCGGCGACATCCTGCGCCGGAACGGCGACATCATGGGCGCGCAGGCGTTCTACCGCCGGGGGAGCCGGTCGGGCGCCCGGATCGAGCATCACCGCGGCGTGGCGGAATCGTTGACCCGCCAGATCGAGCTGATGGACAGCGGCACGAGCCTCGAGACGCAGGCCGCGCTCCAGCGGCAGGCGCTCGACTCGGCGCAGCGCACCCCGGACCTCAGTCTCCAGTCGCGGATCATCCTCTCCCTCGCCGAGACGCTGGCGCGGATGAACCGGATCGAGGATGTCGTGCCGCTGCTGGAGCAGGGTGTCGATCTGGCCCGGAAGATCGGGGATCTCTCCGTCGAGAGCCGCTGCCTGAACGCGCTGGCCGAGGCGGAGCGCCATCTCGGCCATGCAGGGGAGGTCGCGGCGTATCAGGAGGAGCTCCAGCTGCTCGAGGAGCGGCTCGGCAACCGGCCCGCCGCGGGATCGCTCGCGGTCAAGCTGGGCATGTCCCATCTGGAGGCCGGGAAGCCGGACCTCGCGATCGAATCCTTCCGGCGGGGCCGGACGCTCGCCGCCGGGGTCCACGACACGGAGTTGGAGCAGCGCGCGCTCGGCGGCCTCGGGGTCGCCCACACCCAGATGAACGAGCCGACCGGCGCGCTCGAGCACTTCATGCAGGCGCTCGAATTGGCCCGGCGCACCCGTGACCTCCCGCACGAGGCGCGGTGGCTGGCCAGCATCGGGCAGGCGCTGTGGACCTTCGACCAGCCCGCCGACGCCCAGCGCGCGGTGACCGAAGGCCTGGCGATCGCGCGCCGGATCGACGATGTGGAATTGCAGTCGAGCCTGCTCGCCCTGCTCGGCAAGATCCACAAATCGGAGGGGCAGATCCCCCGCGCCCGCGAATGCTTCCAGCGCGCCCTCGAGTTGGCCAAACGCCTCGGCGACGTCCACGAGCAGATGGTGCTGCTCTCCTCCCTGGGCGCGCTCTCGGCGGAGACGCGGAGCTACCAGCAGGCGACGAACCTCTACGAGCAGGCGCTCAAGTTCGCGACGGACCGGGGAGACCGCGGGGCCGCCGCCCGGCTTCACGGCCGACTGGGGCGGATCGCCCAATCCCAGCG
>JBPCRG010000165.1:0-2554 GCA_050997095.1 Thermomicrobiales bacterium
CGTCGCCTATCATTTTCAGCAGGCGGGGGACCCCCCCGCCCCAGAATGGCTGACGAGGGCGGGCGGGCGAGCCCAACGCGCCTATGCCTGGGTTTCGGCCGCTCAGCGGCTGCGCGCCGCGGCGACCGCGCTCGAAGCCGTGCCCGGAAGCGAACGGGAACGGGGATGGCTGCTCTACCGCGCGGCCCGGATGCTGCGAATCGCGGATCCGGTCGAGGGCGCGGCCACCCTCGAGCAGGTCATGCGTCTGGCGGACGTCAGCGGCGATCGCGTTCTGGCCGGAGAATCCCGCTATTCGCACGGCTTGCTCCGGATGTATCTGAACCAATGCGACGCCGGCATCGCCGAGCTGGTCGCGGGCATCGACGAGCTTCAGGCGTTGCCGATCGAGGAGGCATTCGGCGATCGCTCGATCGCGATCTGGCAGGCCGACGCGCTCCCCGAGCAGGAAGGGGAGGCCGACCGCGACATCGAGATGGGATCACTCCTGCTCCGCACGACCGGCATCCACCACCGCCGGACGAGCCTTCCGTGGTGGTACTCCTCCTTCGGCCGGCCGACGACCGCGATCGAGATCGGCGATGCCTGCGTCGAGAAGATCACGCCGCTGGCCGACCGCAGCGGTCTGCTCCGCTGCGGAATCGGCCACGCGCATCATGGCCTCGGCATGGCCCACGCCATGCTGGGCGATGCCGAGGCCTCGCGCGATCATTTTCGCCATGCCCGGGACGTGTACGAAGGCATGAACCACCACGGGATCATCGCGTTCTCCTATCTCAACGAACTCCGGGACGTTGCCTGCGTCTACGACGCCGACAGTCCCGGTCGACGACGCGAGCTCGCGAGCGAAGCCGAATCGGCGCTCGGCCGCGCGGGCGGCGCGCTGCCGGAGGGATTCTCGACCCAACTCGGGACGCTCTCCACGCTCGTGTGCGATGGAGAGTGGGAGACCGTCCGCGCGATCCTCCGCGACACGATCCGGCCGATCAACGTCTACCTCCAGCGCGAATACGTCGATGCGGCGCTGGCGCTCGCGTGGTGGGAAAACGACCTGGAACTGGCTCGGCGGTTGATCGACTCGGTGCTGCCCGGAGGACCGACCGAACCGCCGGGATCCCGGCACCATTCTCAGGCGATATTCCTCCAACGCATGGCAGCGATGATCGCGTTGGAGGCAAACGACCCCTCCACCGCGACGGGCTGGCTTGACGCCAACGAACGCTGGCTCGCGTGGAGCGGTTCGGTCTCGGGGAAATCCGAGCACGCGCTCCTCCGATCCGCCTTCAACCGGGCGCAGGGCAACGCGGCCCAAGCCCGAGAGTGCGCGGAACAGGCGCTCCGAACAGCGGAGGAGCCGCGGCAGCCGTTGGCGCTCGTCGCGGGCCATCGGGTGCTCGGGGAGCTGGCGTCGGAACGCGGCGACTTCACGCTGGCGGATCGGCATCTGGCGGCGTCCGCCGCGATCGCCGACGCCTGCGAGGTCCCGCTCGAGATCGGCCTCACGATGGCGTCGCTCGCCCGCCTCCGCCACGCCGAACGGCGGACGGGCGAGGCCAATTCCCTCGCGAACGAGGCGATGTCCATTTTCGACCGCCTCGGAGCGACCAGGGCGCTTCGGCTGCTCGACCCGCCGCGGGTGGACCGGGATCCGGCGACGGCAACCCCGCCGCCGTTCGCCTTGACGCCGCGCGAGCTCGAGGTGCTGCGTCTCCTCGCCGACGGATTGACGGACGTGGCGATCGGCGTGCGGCTCTTCATCAGCCCGCGCACCGTCAGCCATCATCTTCGGTCGGTCTACGCAAAAATCGGGGTCTCCTCCCGCTCCGGGGCGACCCGGTTCGCGCTCGAGCGTGGCCTGATCCACACGCCCCCTGCGTGACCGCCCCGGGCGGGGGCGACATTCCTACGCACTTTTGCCTACCGACCCCCGCTCGGACGCTCGACATCCGTCGGGCGAATTACGCGGTTGCACGGATGGTCAGCCGACCGGCGCTCCGTCACTCTGATGTTGACGGCGATTGTCGCCGGCCGGCCGCGACAGGGCCCATGCCGCAGCCGGATGGTTTCCTCGTTCGAGCATCGCTTGGAGAAATCCCATGAATTCGAAGACCGTGTCGTTCGCATTCGTCGCGCTCCTCGCCCTCGGTTTCGCGTTCGCCTTCTCGGGCGGGATCCGCGCCCAGGATGCGACTCCTCCCGCCGCCATCGCGGTCAACGAGCTGGCCCCGGGCGTGACCGCCGAGGTCATGGCGGCCGCTCCGTCCATCTCCGCCCCCGGGCAGACCGTCTACGTCGCGCGCTTCGTCTTCCAGCCGGGCAAAGCCATCTTCCCGCACAGCCATCCGGGAACCACCGTCCTTGCCGTTTCCTCGGGCTCCTTGGGTTGGACGCTCCAAGCCGGCACGGCCCACGTCGTCCGGGGCGCGGCCAGCGCCAAGCCCTCCGCGGTCGAGGAGCTGACCAAGCCGGGCGCCGACGTCGTGCTTGAGCCGGGCGACGCAATCTACTACGAATCCGACGTGGTCCACACCGCACGGGGCGCGGGAGACACCGA
>JBPCRG010000189.1:0-8121 GCA_050997095.1 Thermomicrobiales bacterium
CCCCCCCCCCCCGACCCCAACCTCGTCAGCAGCATGCACCACGCCCTGCGGGCGATGGCGAGGTCGGAGAGGCGGACGAACTCGTCGGGGGCGTGCAGGTTGTTGTCGGCCTGCTCCCAGGCGAAGAAGACCATGTCGGCGCCGAGTTCGCGCTGGAAGATCTCGGCGACCGGCAGGGTGCCGCCCAGGCGGATGCGCAGCGGCTCCTTGCCGTAGAGCTCGCGGATCGTCTCGCCCGCCGCGAGCAGGGCGGGGTGGTCTCCCGCGATCTCGAAGGCGAATGCCGAGCCCTCGCCGCCGGAGACCTCCGCGGTCGCCCAGGGCGGGCAGACGCGCGCGACGTGCTCACGGATCAGGCGCAGGATCTCGGCGGGGTCCTGACCGGCGACGAGGCGGCAGGTGAACTTCGCGTGCGCCGCGCAAGGCGTGACCGTCTTCGACCCCGCCCCCTGGAAACCGCCCCACAGGCCGTTGAGATCGATCGTGGGGCGCATCCAGAGCCGTTCGAGCACGGAATACCCCGGCTCGCCCCACAGCGCCGGAGCGCCCGTCTCCGCGAGGAACGCCGCATCATCGAAGGGCACGGCCGCGATCTCGGCGCGCTCCCGATCGGAGAGCGCCCGCGCCCGGGCGTAGAAGCCCGGCACGGCGACGGCGCCCTCGTCGGTGTGGAGCGACGCGAGGATCTTGCCCAGCACCTGCAGCGCGTTCGGCGTCGACGCGCCGAAGAGTCCGGAGTGCAGATCCGAGGCGGCGGCGCGGACGGCGATCTCGCCCTTGAGCATGCCTTTGGTGGAGAGCGTCAGCGAGGGGTCGTCGACGCCGAACATCACGCCGTCGGCGGAGAGGACGACCCCGCAGGCCATGCGCTCCCGCTCGGCGTGGACGAGCGCCGCGAGCGACGGGCTGCCGATCTCCTCCTCGCCCTCGAAGAAGAACGCGAGGTTGAGCGGCGGCCGACCCCCGGCTTGGACGAGCGCCTCGACCGCCTGGATCGCGGCGACGATCGGCCCCTTGTCGTCGGCGGCTCCGCGGGCGGAGAGGTTGCCGTCGCGCAGGGTCGGCGCGAACGGCGGCGTCCGCCAGAGATCGAGCGGATCGGGCGGCTGCACGTCGTAGTGCCCGTAGATCATCGTCACCGGCGCGCCCGGATCGACGATCCAGCGCCCGAAGACGAGCGGGTGGCTCTCCGGACCGAGCAGCTCCACCTTGGGCACGCCGACCGCCCGGAGTCTCGCGGCGACCCACTCCGCCGCGGCGCGCATCTCTGCGCGATGGGCGGGCAGCGCGCTCACGCTGGGAATGCGCAGCAGCGCGCAGACCTCCTCCAGATGCCGTTCCTCGGAATCGTCCAGATGCGCCTGCCACTCCACGTTCGCCATCCCTTCTGAACCAGATCCTGTCGGCAACGCCAGCAGGATCTGGTCTGTGCATCGTCGGTCCTCACCGCCCGACCCCACGACGATTTTCGCTCCGCTCAAAGAGATTCCTCGACTCCGCCTGCGGGCTCCGCTCGGAATGACGTGTGGGGGGTGACGCGTCGGCAACGGCGGTGATGCCGAAGATCATGCACAGACGACGATCACCCCGCCGGAGGGCATCGTCGTTGGGGCACGATCAATCGCGGAACGCATGCTCCGGGTTCTGCCTGGCATGGAGAACGCGGAGCACCTCAAGTTCATCCGAAGAGGTTTCAGACAGGTGGTAGTAGATGACGTGCTGCTCCACCGGCAAGCTTCGGCAGCCGGGCAGGAGGTCGTCTCGGCGCAGGCCGATGTGCGGATGGTCCCGGAGATGGTCGAACGCGCTGAAGATGCTTGCACGATAGGCCGCTCTCCGTTCCTCGCCCCACGTGCGCCGGGTATGGAAAAGGATCGTCGCGACGTCCCGTCCGGCATTTCCGGTGAGCCGAACGGCGGGCTTACGGCCAGACATCTGGATCTGGAAGCTCGCCCTTGAGGAATCGCTCCTCCGCCCGCCGCTCCATTTCGTCGATCAGTTCCGGCGTGAATTCGACCGTCTCGCCGCGGCGCACCTGCTCCATCCCGACGGCGAGCAGGGAGCGCAGGTGCTCGAGGCGCTCGTTCGCCTCGAGGTGCCGCAAGGCATCGCGCACGACCTCGCTGGCGTTGTTGTAGCGGCCGGACTCGATCCGCTCCCGGATCATGGTCTCGAGCTGGGGAGTGAGAGAGACGTTCATTGGATCACCTCCGGCGCTGATGATAACAAAGATTGACATTCCGGCGGGGAGGAACATGACGATCGGGTCCGCGTCTGAACGACGTGATTGCGGGTAGAGTAGGAGGCGATCGACCAACCTTTCCACCCTCGGCCTCCACCGCCGTCCGGCGGTGCGGGCCACGTCGCGACGGACTTGAAGGCATGGCAGGATCGGACCGGACGGACGGGCAGGACGCGGCGAGGTTCGCGCGGCTCAATGCGGAGCAGCAAGCCGCCGTCTCCTACGACGGGGGCCGCTGCGCATCCTGGCCGGGGCGGGCACGGGCAAGACGCAGACGTTGACGGGGCGATTCGTCCACCTCGTGCGCGGGCGCGACGTGCCGGAGCACCGGATTCTGGCGCTGACCTTCTCGCGCAAGGCCGCCGAGGGAATGCGCCTTCGGGTGCTCGAGCAGCTGCCGGGCGGGCATCGCGATCTCTGGATCCAGACGTTCCATGCATTCTGCCTGCGCCTGATCGGCGAATGGCGGCAGCTCGACGGCCTCCCGCCCGTCAAGGTCGTCGACCAGGAGCAGCAGCGCGCGATCGCCGCGGCGGCGGCCGCGGGCATCCCCGACGCCGATCTGCGGGCGCACCGCGGTGCGGCGGGCCGGGCGAGGCTCGCGGGCGACGCGCCGACGCTGATCGACCGGGCGAAGGACAACCTGCTCGGCGTCGACCACGTCGACCGGTATGTCGCAGGCAAGGAGCCGAATCCCGGCAGATTGGCCGATCTCGCCCTGGCATACCGCGCCTATCAACGCATCATGCTGACTGAGAATCGGCGGGGTTACGGTGATCTCGTGATGGATGTCGTCTCCCGGCTCGCGCAGGATCCGGCCGCGCTCCAGAAGCTGCGGGCGCGTTTCCCGCACGTGCTGGTCGACGAATTCCAGGACACCAATGCCGCGCAGTTCGCGCTGCTCAAACTCCTCGTTCCGCCGGGCGGGGACCTGTGCGTGGTCGGGGATCCCAATCAGGCGATCTACGCGTTCCGCGGCGGCCGCTCGGAGTACATCGAAGATTTCTCGACGCATTTTCCCGGCGCGAAGACGTTCGAGCTGCGGACCAACTACCGCTCCGGACCCGAGATTCTGCGGGCGGCGAACGCGCTGATCGCCCACAACCCGGTCCCCGGCGATTTCGAGCTCCGGCCGGCCGACGGGGCTCCCCCGGCGTCCGTCCAGGCGGTCGAGGTCGCCACGCCCGAGTTGGAGGGCGAGCTCATCGCCCGGCGGATCCTCGATCGCGTCCGCCGACCGGACGCGCCCCGCCGGTTCGGCGACGTCGCGATTCTGATGCGGAGCCTGAAGCGCTCGGCCGGTCCGATCGCGCAGGCGTTGACCGCGCACGGGATCCCGTTCCGGATGGGCGGCGGCGCGACGGCGGAGTACGACGTCGTGCAGGACTTGCTTGCCGCGCTGCATCTGGTGAACGGACCGCCGCTGTGGCGCGATGCCGCGCGGCTGGCGGTCGGGCGCGACGGATCGGGATCGCTGGCGGTCGCCCTGCGCGATCTGGAGGGGCGGTTCTCCGGCGAAGAGCGGTCGGCCCTGCTCATGAAGTCGGCGGAGAGCGGGTTGTCCAACGCCGAGACTGACGCCGTCGCGCAGTTGCGCGAGGTGGCGGCGCAGGCGGAGGCGGCGCGCGAGGGGCGGCTCTGCCTGCGCGTCTACGCCGCGATCCGGCTGTCGGGGCATCTGACGGACGCGGCGTCGGCCGCGACGGGCCAGTTCCTCTCCGGCGTGCTCAGGCAGGCCGCGTCGTTCGAGGAGCGCGAGGCCGGACTGGCGGAGTTTCTCGCGCATCTCGCCGCCGGGTACGACCGCGAGGACGACGAGGCGCCGGACGACCGGCACGGGGTCCAGATCCTGACGGTCCACGCCGCGAAGGGTCTGGAGTGGCCGGTCGTCTTCGTCGCGGGCCTGACCGACGGCGTCTTCCCGTCGCCGATGCGGCTCGACCGCGATTTCGACCTCGACGATCTCTCCACGTGGCAGGACGCCGGGCCGCTCTTCGCCCCGCGGAGCGAGGGGGAGCGCGCCGAGCACTACCTGCGCGAGGAGCGGCGGCTGGCCTACGTCGTGCTGACCCGGGGCCGAGAGGAGGTGCATCTGACGCTTCCGCGCTCGGGCTCGGGGTCTGCCCGCGGGCGTTCGCCGTTCGTCGCCGAGAGTGTCGGCGAGGAGGCGATCGGCTTGATGGGCGGCGGGCTTCTCGCCGGATCCGGACCGCCCGCGAGCGTGGCGGAGGTGGCGAGGCGGCTGCGGACGCGTCGGCAGCGCGCGCTCGGCGACCGGATCGACGGCGCGGAGGCCGAGGCCGACCTCGTCGCGCTGCTGCTGGTGCAGTCGCTGGCGGGGTCGCTCGACGGCGCGATCCCCGTGCGCGACCGGCTGATCCCGCAGCCGCATCGGCTGGACGCGTCGCTCTCCTTCTCCTTTTCGCAGCTCGACGCCTACGAGCGCTGTCCGCGCCAGTACCTCTACCAAAAAGTGCTGCGGCTCGAGCGCGACGACGAAGCCGCGAGCCTGGCGATGGGGAACGCCGTCCATGCGGCGCTGAAGGCGCTCAACGAGCGCTGGCGGCAGCATGAGGCTCCGCCGGATGACGAGGAGATCGACGCGACGATCGAGGCGGTCTGGCCAGCGCGCGGGTTCGACTGCGCGCCGCAAAGCGCCCAGGCCAAAGCGCGGGCGCGGGCGATGGTCGGGCGCTACTATGCGATGGAGCGCGACCGCGTCCCGCGCCGCTTTCCGGAGGCGATCGAGACGTCGTTCCGGGCCGAGTTCGACGCCCACCGGCTGCACGGCCGGGTCGACCTCGTGCTCGGCGACATCGACGGCGGGGTCGAGATCATCGATTTCAAGACTGGCGGCAGGAGCGGCCTCAAACCCGCGGAATCGCTGCAGCTCTTCCTCTACGACCACGCCTGGCGGCAAAGCCATCCCGGCAGCCCGCCGCGGGTCGCCTTCTACGGGTTGCGGCACGACAAGGACAAGGGGTTCGCGACCGGCGAGGCGTGGCACGAGAATCAGGCGCTCGGCATCTCCCACGACGACGAAAGCGGGGCGGCGATGCGGGCGAGGGTCGACGGCTTGATCGGCGGCGTCCTCGCCAACGAGTTCTCACCCACGCCGGGGAAATGCTGCGACCGGTGCAGCTGCCGCTGGCTCTGCCCGGAGGGATGACGATGGCGGCGGCGACGACACCGGCACCGACTCTGGCGATGACGGCCGCGACGCTCAATATGGGGCAGGCGGCGGCGGTCGCGTTCGGCGACGGTCCCTTGCGGATCATGGCGGGGGCGGGCACCGGCAAGACGCACACCCTGACGCAGCGGATCGTCGCGCTGATCGCGGGCGGCCACGCGGCCCCCGGGCAGATTCTGGCCCTGACCTTCACGGTCAAGGCGGTCGACGAGCTGAAGGAGCGGATCGGCAGGGCGGTCGACGCGCTGCCGGGGTGGACGGGGCAGCGCGTCGACATCGACACCTACCACGCCTTCGGCGGGCGGGTCGTCGCCAAGCACGGGCAGCTGCTCGATCTGCCCCCGGAGCCGCTGCTGCTGACCCCGGCGGAGGGGTGGATCCTGCTCTGGCGGGCGCTCGACGAGATCGAATTCCGGCACGTCGACCTGATGAACCTCCGGGGCGGCCTGAACAAGAGCCCGCTCTCCGAGATCATCTCGCTGGGGAGCCGGCTGCGCGACGAGCTGCGGTCCCTGGACGATTTGGAATCATATCTGGAGACGGCGGACGTCGATGACGCGTCGCTGAAGCTTGGCGACTACGCGCGCGCGCTGCGGGTCTACGAGCGCAAGAAACGCGACGCCGGCGCGATCGACTACGGGGACCAGATCGCGCTCGCCTGCGAGGTGCTGGATCGGCCGGAGGTCGCGGCGGCCTACCACGCCCGCTACCGCTACGTGCTCGTCGACGAGTTCCAGGACACGAACTTCGCGCAGAGCGTGCTCGCCAGCCGCCTCGTCACGGGGCCGCTCGGCAACATCTGCGTCGTCGGCGATCCGAATCAGGCGATCTACGCGTTCCGCGGCGCGGCTCCGGACAACCTCGACCGCTTCGCGGATACGGAACTCCCGTCGACGAAGACGATCGAGCTGAGCGAGAACTTCCGTTCCACCCAGGCGATCCTGGATGTCGCCAACGCGGTCTGGACAACGCACCCTGGCCCTTACCGCGGCAACCTCGTGGCGGCCGCGAACGGCCACGCGCCGCGACCGGCGCTGGTGCAGGCGGCATCGCAGGCGGACGAGATCGCGTTCATCGCGGCGGAGATATCGCGCGCGGTTGAAGGGGGCCGCGCGTTCCGGGACATCGCGGTGCTGGTGCGCAAGAACGCGGTCAAGCGGGAGGTCTGGCGCGGGTTGCGCGAACGGCGCATCCCCGCGGAGGCGGTCGGCGGGGCGTCGCTTTACGAGACGCCGGAAGTCCGCGAGCTGATCTCGTTTCTGCGCGCGCTGGGCGATCCGGCGGACGACCCGTCGTTCGCGCACGTGCTCTGCTCGGAGACGTGGGGGCTCGATGAGGCCGCGCTCTATGCGCTGGCGTTGGAGCGGCTGCCGAAAGAGTCGCTGATGCAGGCCGCGCGCCGCCTCGGGTCGGCCTCGGGCGTACCCGCCGAGCTGACGGCCTGTCTCGGAGCGATGGACCGGTTGACGACGCGCTCCTACCGGATCGGGCTGGGGCGGCTCGTCGACGAGATCGCGGCCCTGCGCAGGGGCGGCTACGACGCGCTGGAGGCGGCGAACGTCCAGCGTTTTCGGGCCGTCGTCCGCGCGTTCGCGGAGAGTCGGGTCGGCCGGCCCTCGCTCGACGACCTGCTGGCCTACCTCGATCTGCTGCTCTCCGCGAGCCCGGACGACGAGGCGGCGGGCGACTCGGAGTTGGACGGGACTGGCGGGGCGCCGGACACGGTCAAGATCATGACCGCGCACGCGAGCAAAGGGCTGGAGTGGCCGATCGTCTTCGTCGCGGGTGCGAACAGCCGCGATTTCGTGACCAGCGGACGGGGCGGGACCGACTTGCCGGAGGCGCTGACGCATCCAGCGCCGGGGCGGCCGCGGCGAGAGATGTTCGAGGCAGGGGCGAAGGGTGACAAGGCGTTCGACAAGACGCTCAAGGCCTGGATCAAGGAGCAGGGGCAGCTTGAGGAGCAGCGGGTGCTCTATGTCGCGCTGACGCGGGCGCGGGAACGGCTGACCGTCTCCTGGGCGCGCACCCATCCGGGCCGCAAGAACGACGTCACGCTCCTGCCGTCGTTGGCGCCGGTCGCCGCCTTCTGCGCCGCCGTGACGGCTCCATCTTCCATGGACGGACCGGCGGCGGCTCCGACGTTCCGCGACGTCGCCCCGCGTCTGCTCGCGACGGTCCAACCGTATCTTGGGGGTTCGTCGGCGGAGATGGGATCGGATCGGCAGTTCGCGGCCACGCTGGAGCGGGCGTGGCGGACGGCGGGCGGATCGGCCGAGGTGGCGGAGCGCGCATTGCCGCGCTTCCTGCGGGAGCGGGCTGGGCTCGACGAGCAGCTGGCGGTCATCCGTGCGGTCGACGCGCGGCGGGCGGACGCGGAGGTGCTCGGGGGCGCCGGCGGGTCGATCTCCCATACCCAGCTGGAGATGCACCGCGCCTGCCCGCATCGCTACCACCTGCAGTACGTGGTCGGGCTGCCGGGCGTGCCTGAGGAGGGGGGGAGCGTCGTCGGCGTGGCGTTCCACGACGCGATCGCGACCGAGGCCGCGCGCCGCCGCGAGGGGCTGGCGGTCAGTCCGGATCAGGTCCGCGTCTGGAATGGAGACGACCCCACCGGGCAGCAAGGGAGGGGCTTGGACGCTGGAGCGGGTTCTTCGAGCGGCCTGCTCGACCCGGTCGACGTCTATCT
>JBPCRG010000204.1:0-2798 GCA_050997095.1 Thermomicrobiales bacterium
CTCGAAAGCGGTTCGTTGGTGCTCGATCAGCTCTTTCTGACCTGGAACCACGGGGCCGGGCGCGAGGTGCGCTTTCCTGTCTACTCCATCTTCGTCGATCACCCCGATGGCCGAGTCCTGATTGACACCGGCTTCGACAAAGCCTGGGTCGAGCGCGTGCTGCCCTTCGAGAAGCCGATGCAGGAGGACGACCAGAAGATCGTCAACCAGCTGGCGAAGATCGGCGTGCGCCCGGAGGACGTCGACATCGTCGTCAACTCCCATCTGCACTTCGACCATTGCTCCGGCAACCGCTATTTCCCCGGGGCCAAGTTCATCATGACCAAGGAGGAACTGCGCCATGCATTCGTGCCCGACCCCTGGGAGCGGCTCGGCTACGACCGCACCCTGATCGACATGCCCGGCGCGAAGATGCAGCTGCTGGAGTCGCTCGGCGACTCGGAGCATGAGGTGCTCCCCGGCATCACGCTGATCGAGACCCCCGGCCACTCGAAGGGGCACCTCTCGCTCATCGTCCGCCCGACGAACGACCAGCCGATGATCTTCCCGATCGACGTGGCCTACACGGCCCACAACCTCTACGACCGCGTCCTGATGGGGCTGCATTCCGACCCGGAGGACCTACTGCGCTCCATGCAGCGGGTCGAGAACTACGCGCGCAAGATCGGCGGCAAGATCTTCTTCTCCCACGACGCCGCCGAATACGCGACGTACAAGAAGGCGCCGGAGTTTTATGGGGAGTAGGGACGGGGGTCAGGGGTCGGGGGTCGGGGACGGAGAGCCGACGGCTGGCCGCCGGTGGGTTGGAGTGAGCAGGCGTGGTTGAACGGACGTCCGCGACGACAGTCAAAGACGGATCCGCCCCCCCTCTCCGGCAGGGAGGGGTCGATCCCGCTTCGCGCACCTCCCCAACCCCCGATCCCCGACCCCTGACCCCCATCGTCTCCATGCACGCCATCCACAAGCGCTTCGGCCCGACGCGCGCCAACGACGACGTCTCGCTCGCGCTGCGCGAGGGCGAGATCCACGCGGTGCTGGGCGAGAACGGCGCGGGCAAGACGACCCTGATGAACATCCTCGCCGGGATGTACCACCCCGACGCGGGCACGATCGCGATCCGCGGCCAAGCCGTCTCCATCGCCTCGCCCGCCGACGCGCTGCGCCAGGGCATCGGCACCGTCTACCAGCATTTCACGCTCGTGCCGAACCTCTCCATCATCGAGAACGTCGTGCTGGGCATGAAGACGTCGTTCGTGCTCGACCTCGCCCAAGCCGAACGGCGGCTGACCGCGATGCTCGGCGCGTTCGAGCTCGCGGCCTCGCCCCGCACCGAGGTCCGCCACCTGTCGCTCGGCGAGCGGCAGCGGGTCGAGATCGTCAAGGCGCTCTTCCGCGGCTCCCGCGTGCTCCTCCTCGACGAGCCGACCTCCGTGCTGACCCCGGTCGAGGTCGACGGGCTCTTCACCATCCTGCGCCGTCTGCGCGCGGAGGGCGTTGCGGTCGTGCTCATCACCCACAAGCTGGAGGAGGCGCTGGGGGTCAGCGACCGCGTCACCGTGCTCCGCCAAGGCCGCAACGTCGGCGAGCTCCCGCCGGAGGACCTCGCCGGAGCCGACCGCGCCGCGATCAAGGAGCGGATCGTCGGGATGATGTTCGGCGGCGGCGCCTCGGCGACACCCGCGCAAGAGGCGACACCCGCGTCGGCGCGCGCGACGACCGTCGGCCGACCCCTGCTCACCCTGCGCGGGGTCTCCGCCGGGAGCGACCGCGGCACGCCGGCCGTGCGCGGCATCTCGGTCGCGTTCAACGCGGGCGAGGTCTTCGGGATCGCCGGCGTCGACGGCAACGGCCAGAAGGAGCTCGGCGAGGTCATCGCCGGGCAGCGCCCGACCGCCGCGGGCTCCGTCGCGCTCGACGGGCAGGATCTGACGAACCGGGGCGTCGCCGCCGCCGTCCGGGCCGGCGTCGGCTACGTGACCGACGACCGCCTCGGCGAGGGCGTCGCGCCCGGCTTCAGCGTCGCCGAGAACGTCGTGCTGAAGAAGATCGGCCGCGCCCCCTTCTCCAGACGCTTCTGGCTGAACCGCGGCGCGATCGACGCCCACGCCCGTGAATTGATCGGTGAATACAACGTCAAGACGCCCGGCGCCGCGACCCGGATGTCGCTGCTCTCGGGCGGGAACATCCAGAAGGTGCTGCTCGCCCGCGAGCTCTCGATGGACCCCCGCGTGATCGTCTGCAACAAGCCGACCAACGGGCTCGACCTCAAAACCGCCCAATTCGTGATGCGCGCGCTGCGCGCCGAGGCGGACAAGGGCAAGGCGGTCGTGCTCATCTCCTCCGAGCTCGACGAGATCCTGGAGATCAGCGACCGCATCGGCGTGATGTACAACGGCGAGCTCGTCGCCGTCTTCCCCCGCGCCGCCGCCGACCCCGAAACCATCGGCCACCTCATGCTCTCCGGCGTCAGTCGTCCGTCCTCCGTCCCCGATCCCCGACCTCCGACCCCCGACCCCCACGCTCCGAACGGAGCGTCGACATGACCCGCCACCGCCTCGCGCCGGTCGTCAGCTCGTTCCTGGCGATCCTGCTCGCCTTCATCGTCGGCGGGCTCTTTCTGGAGCTGCGCGGCCATGACGCGATCGACGCCTACCGGATCCTCTTCGCGCGCTGCATCGACAACCAAGAAGGATTGACCGAGACCTTCAAGAAGATGGCCCCGGTCCTGATCGGCGGCGGCGGCCTGCTGATCGCCCGGAAGGCGGGCGTCTGGAACATCGGGATCGACGGCCAGGTCC
>JBPCRG010000219.1:0-3934 GCA_050997095.1 Thermomicrobiales bacterium
CCCGCAGCCACAGGCGCAAAGCACCTCGGTATTTGGCGGGCGACGGTGGGCATCCCGCTCCCGGTCGTATGCCGATCGACACGAAATGCACAACCCATCAAGGCGGTCGCTGGGGGAGTCCGCGCGAGGCAAGAGACCGAACCGCTCGCGCGGCAACGTCTCCTTGCATCGGCGACACGTGCGAACAGTACACTTGGCGGGCATGTTCTGAACCTCCTCTATAGGTTCGGGGCGGCCGTGCCCCTGGCTGTTTCCGCAGCGCAGGGGTTTTCGCGTGCCCCAATTATAGCCGATTGGGGGCGAACATGATTAGGCTCACCGATCCGATCGTCGGCCTAAATAGAGCCGATCCACAAAAGTTTCTTTCGGTTTTCGTCGGTCCAGACGATGACGACCGATTGTATGTCGAAGGCGTCGCCAAGTGGTCGTCGGTCGCCGGGATTGACGGGGCGCTGGTGTACACGCAGTTTGCCGTCGAGGCGACGGAGCCGGGGGCGAACTCCCCTGGAACCAGCGCTCGGTGGCTGAATGATCGCAACAGTGCCGGTATTTTCATCCCGCAGGACGACACCCCGCAGCCGTTCTCGTTCATCGACGGGGAGCACGCTGCCCGCATCCACGTCCAGTGCCTCTACAGCCTCGTCACCCGCGCGCTCCATCCTGACGTGCCGCTGTGGCCCGAAGCGGACGCGGCGATGCGCGACGTCTGGCTCGCGAAGGCCAGCGACCCCGCCGCGCCGAAGGTGGCGACGCTGGGCGACCTCAACATCCGCTATCGGGACTCCCACGGTGAAATGCGCGCGACATGGGCATGGGACGCCACCTACGGCGACCTGCTCATGGGCTACGCGAAACGCTGGCTGTCATGGGTTCCCGACTACCAGAAGGAGACGCCCATGGCCTACGTATACCAGACCGTGCCCCATCCCGATTACGAGGACAACTTCATCCCCAAGGTCGAGGGCGTGGGTTGGGACAACCTCGGCAAGCGCACCGTCGACGGCGTGACCTGGCACCGCATCCTCGGCGGGCTGCGCGGGACCGAGACCTACTTCTCCGACCCGTCCGTGGGCGCGCTGACCGACTACGGCGTGGGCGTGCTCGCGCAGGACGGGGCGGGCGACGACGGGACGATCTGCCGCTGGAACGACCCGCTCGGCTGGCGCTCCGGCTGGGCGAGCGGCCCCGTCTCCGCCCCCTACGGCGACGGCGTCCTCTTCGTGAACAAGTACGGGGTCAACGCGGTCAACTCCCGGCGGGCCAGCATCGAGATCAGCGGCTTCCAGGACACCCCGCTCTCCGACGCCGCGAAGGCGTCCGTCGTGGCGATCACCGCCTACTGGGCCGACCAGAAGCAGATTCCCTGGGACCAGTGGCCGATCGTGCCCGGGGACGGATTCTCGTTCGTCTGCTGGCACCGCGAATTCACCATCGGCACCGGGAAGTTGTGTCCCTTCGACGCGGTGATCGCCGAAACCGACGGCATGATCGAGGACGTGCGGGCGATCCTGAAGCAGTACCAGACGTCCGCCGCGCCCGCCCCTGCTCCGACGCCGATCCCCGCGCCGACCACCAAGTACGCGACGCCGATCCCGCCGCCCGAGTTCACGGGCAAGGACGCGCTCGACAAGAGCCAGAACGCCTGGGTCGCGGCGAAGCACACGTACCGGACCGTCACGGACGCGCCCCGGCTGCGCACGGCGAGCCGCACCGCCTCGCGGGTGGGGCCGGACATCGCGGCCGGGCTCACCTTCGCCGCGCCCTGGCAGGTCCACGGCGGCGGCTTCATCAAGGGCGACAAGCGCCCAGCCAACGAGCAGTACGCAACAACCGAGCGCGGCACCCGAATCCCGCTGGTCTGCTGTGAGGTGGTGACATGAGCGATGCATCCACGGGGCGACGGCACGGCTACGGCTGGCTTCCCGACAAACCGGATCACCGAGATTTCGCGTTCACGCCGACGATCAAGGCGACGAATCTGCCGCGTGCGGTCGATCTGCGCGCGGGCTGCGGGCCGGTGCGCGACCAGGGTCGCCTTTCGAGCTGCACGGGATTCGCCATCGGCGGCGCGATCGAGTTCGACCGGGCCAAGCAAAATCTTCCGGCGTTCACGCCATCGCACCTGTTCATCTACTACAACGAGCGGCTGGTCGAGAACACGGTCGAGAGCGATTCCGGCGCCTCGATCCGGGACGGGATCAAGAGCGTCAACCACGAGGGCGTCTGCGACGAAACCCTCTGGCCCTACCGGGTCGAACAGTTCACCCAACGACCTCCGGCCGCCGCCTACGACGACGCCCTGCTGCACCAGGCGCTGCAGTACCAGAGCGTCGCCAAGACCGCCGCCGCGATGAAGGCATGTCTCGCGGAGGGCTACCCCTTCGTCGCCGGGATCAGCATCTACGAAAGCTTCGAGTCGGCGGAGGTCGCGAGGACCGGGAAGGTGCCGATGCCGCAGGCGAACGAGGCGCGGCTGGGCGGCCACGCGATCCTCTGCGTCGGCTACGACACCGCGAGCCGACGCTACCTGTTCCAGAACTCATGGTCGTCACACTGGGGGGCGTCCGGCTCTTTCACACTTCCGTTTTCGTACATGACGCATACAGGCTATGCGTGCGACATGTGGACGATCCGGCTCGTGGAGGGGGCGACGGCGTGAGTTTGCCTTACGACGATAACCGCTACGTGGCGACCGTCCTTTCGCATCATGATGGCGATACCAGCCACGTCCAGATGATGCTCGGCGCCGACGTCACCGTCGCCCTGACCGTCAGGTGGTACGGCATAAATTCTCCGGAACTCGCCACGCCGGAGGGCAAGGACGCGCTGGCCTACCTCAACGGCCTGCTGCCGCCGGGGACCGAGGTGCTGGTGCAGTCGGTCAAATCCGGTAAGGAGAAATACGGCAGATATTTGGCCAAAATCTGGCCGCGCAACGGCGAAGGATTGACCTATGGCCAGCAGATGATCGACGCGGGCCACGCGGTGGCCTACTTCGGCGGTGCCCGATGACTGACGCTCTGATCCAGGACGAGGCCGATCGCCTGGAGTTGGCGAAGGCGATCTCGAATCGACTCGACGTGTTGGCGGAGATATCCGGACCGGTGAAGCCGGGCGTGCGGCTGGACGACACGGATCTGGGCGAGTCCGTCCGTCGCTGCAATGCCCTCGTGAACAGGCTGAAACAGATGCCCGTGCTGGAGGAGGCGCGTGATCGCGTCCCCGCCGACGCCGCAGCGGGCGGCACGAGCGACAAGTAGAAAGGGACCACGATGAATACGGAACCGAGCATCATCATTGGCGGAATCAGGGCGATGGCGACGGCGCTGCTCGCGGTCTGGGCCGCGTTCGGGGGCAGCCTCGACGACACGCAGCGGCAGGCGATCCTCGGACTGATCGCGGTGGTGGCCCCCATCATCGCAAGCGTGGTCATCCGGGGCAAGGTCTTCAGCCCCCACAGCGTCCAGGCGCAGGTCAACACGGCGCAGAGTCAAGGGGCCAAGGGCGGGACCGTCGCCCTCGTCGCGCCGTGATCCGGTCCGCCCCCGACGCCTGCACCGAGTGCGGCAACCCCGCGCCCGCCGACGGCCTGCATCTGTGCAAAGCCTGCGACGCGACCCGCGTGGACCGGATCGCGACCGGGTGGTGGGAACCGGAGCCGCCGCAGCCCGACCTGCTGATGGGCTCACGGGCGGTTGACGACGCCGCCGCGATCGAGCGGGTGCGGGCGGCTATGGCCCCGAAACGTCAGTACGGGTCCCAGAGATGGGTGGCCAAGCGGTAGACTGTCGCCAATATCCCCAGGGACTTCGGTCGCTGGCAGAGGGGTTGCCGCAGGGCAGCCCCTCTCTCTTGCGCGGATGTCGTCCAGATGCACCACCGCTCGGCATGATATGCCTCAGACTGAGCGGGCGTACACCGGGAACGCCAACGC
>JBPCRG010000429.1:0-4258 GCA_050997095.1 Thermomicrobiales bacterium
CGCTTCGACTTGCCGTTGGACTCCGCCAGCGCGCTGGATTTTCCGGCCGGCTCCAATACCTCGTCCACGATACCGTATTCGCGCGCTTCTCCGGGGGTCATGTAATAGTCGCGCTGGGTGTTGGCCTTGACCTTGTCGTAGGTCTGGCCGGTGTGGAACGCGAGGATCTCGGTCAGCTTGGTGGTGAGGTTGATCGTCTCCCGCGCCATCACCTCGATGTCCGGGACGTTGCCGCGGAAGCCGCCCGATCCCTGGTGGATCATGATCCGCGCGTTCGGCAGCGCGAAGCGCTTGCCCTTGGCCCCGCCCGCGAGGAGCACCGCCGCCATGCTCGCGCCCATGCCCATGCAGAAGGTCGAGACGTCCGGCTTGATCATCTGCATCGTGTCGTAGATCGCGAGGCCGGAGTAGACCACGCCGCCCGGGGAGTTGATGTAGAGGCGGATGTCCTGGGTGGGGTCCTCGTGCTCGAGCACTAGCATCTGGGCGATGATCGAGTTGGCGACCTGGTCGTCGACCGGAAAGCCGAGGAAGATGATCCGGTCCTTCAGCAGCCGCGAGTAGATGTCGTAGGAGCGCTCGCCCCGGTTGGTGCTCTCGATGACCATCGGGATCAGGTTGTCGATCGTGGGGATTTCCATGTCCTGCTGTCCTCTTCGGTGATGTGCCCCTCGGAACCTTGGCCGCCGCATCTCCGACGGCCGGATCCTTGCCGGGAACGCTTCAGTGCTTTCTGCGCGACCGGACGACGCGGCCGTCGCCCGTCACCCGGCCGGCTCGACGCCCGCCTTGCTCGCCCGGTACCCGGCGGAGACGGCGTCGTCCTCGCTGCCGAAGCAGACCTCTGGGATCGTTTGGTCGTACGACCGCTGCCCCGGAAGATGGTAGATCATCGAGCCCGCATTGCCCTTGATCGCGTGGCTCTCCGGGCAGGCGTGCGAGCCGTCGCCCGGAATCGACCCCGCCGGCGCCCCGGCAACGGGCGCGGCGCCCTCGGTCGTGGCGGTCGTCTCGCCCGTGGCGGCCGATGCGCCCGCCATCGCGTCGATGAGGTTCGCGGCGCCGTGGGACGCGGCCGTCGTCTCATCCGCGTCCGCCGAAGCGCCGGTCATCGCGTCGGCAAGATCGGCAACGCTGGGGCCTGCCGATTCGCCGCTCTCAGATCCTTCGGCGGGCGGCGACACCTCGGCCTCCGGATCGCCGATCGCGGACGTCGGCGTGACGTCGATGATGTCGCCGTCGGTCTCGGGGGCGCCGCGCGGCGCGGATTTGCCGCGGCTCCGGCGCGAGCCGCCCTCCGGCTCGATCCAGCCGCCGACGACCGCCCCGCGGCCTTCGGTCGCGATCTCGAGGATCCGGTTCGTCAGCTTGGTGTCGAAGAGGTCGTTGTGGATCACGGTGCTCATGTAGCGGTCGGAGGAGTAGATCTTCCGCGCCTGCTCCGGGTCCGGCGCGTTCGCGGTGATCTTGTCGAGCTCGGCCTCCAGATCCGCGTCGGTGACCGTGATCCCCTCGCGCTCCGCGATCTCGCGCAGGATCATCGAGTTGCGCAGCCGCCGCGCCACGGCCGGCCGGAGTTCCAGCCGCAGCTCGGCCTCGGTCTGGTCGTTCGCCCGCAGATACGACTCCAGCGTCTGCCGCTGGTACTGCAGGCGCTGCCGCATCCGCCCGATTTCCTCCTCGGCCGCCTCGTCGATCATCGGCGCCGGAATGTCCAGCGTCGCGCCCTCGCCGATCTTCGCGATGACCGACTCCAGCACCTCGCTCCGGGTCTCGTCGCTCTTGGTCCGGTGGAGGTCCTCGCGAATCGCCTCGCGCAGCACCTCCATGCTCTCCTCCTCGGCGTAGGTCCGCGCGAATTCGTCGTCGAGCGGAAGCATCTCCCGCTCCTTGACGCCTGTGAGCGTGACCTTGTAGGTGAGCATCCGGCCCCGCAGCCGTTCGGTCGCGGACTCGTCGTCCTCCTCGAACGCGATCGTCGTCTCGGTCGTTTCGCCCACGTCGAGGCTCTCGATCGCCGCGCGCAGCGGCTCGAAGAGCTGGCTCTCGCCGAGCACGAAGACGGAGTCCTCGATCGGATCCTGGAACGGTTCGCCGTCCTCGGTCGTCATCTCCAGATCGACCGTGACCTGGTCGCCCTCGGTCGGCTTGCGCGGCGCGGCGGGATCGACCCATGGGCTGCTGCGCAGTCGGAGCCGCTCGATCACCTCGTCCACCGCGCCCTCGTCGAGCGTGGCCTCGCTGGGCTCGACCCGGACATCCTGGTACGGGCCGGGCTCGATCGAGGGGTAGACCGGCACCGTCACGGTGAAGGCGATCGGGTCGGGCTCCGTGATCACGACGTTGGGGTCGCCGACCGGGACCAGGGACTCCTGCTTCAAGGCCTTGCGGTAGAGATCGTCCATGATCGTCTTGTGGGCTTCCTCGAGGAAGATCTCACGCCCGAACCGGCTCTCGATCATCGACCGCGGCACTTTGCCCTTGCGGAATCCCGGAACCACGATCTCGCGGGAGACCTTGCGGTAGGCGCGCTCCATCGCTTCGCCGAATTCCGCGTCCTCGGCGGCGATATCGAGGCGCACCTGGCTCTCCGGCAACCGCTCTACAGTCAGTTTCACGCCCCGCTGGGTCCCTTCTTCGACAAACAACCCGCGACGTCGGCAGGACCGGCCCGCCGACCATCCTCATATAGGAACGGAGTATACGTCGTGCGTCGACGAATGCGCCGAGACGGACCGCCCCCGATCCGGCCCTTCGCCATGCCAATCGGACACAGCCGACGGATGAATCCCGGCGTTTGCCCCTAGCGATGGTCGAACGAAGCGTACGTTCAGGTTGTGCGGGGCAGGGGTGTTTGCTATGGTGGAAATCAGGATGTCCGCCTCGCCAAACTGAACAGTTCCCCGAAGTCGAATCGACGCTCCCCATCGATCCGTGGCGGTGTGGTTTCGAAATTCTGGGCAAATGTGGCGAATCGTCGGCAAAGGCCGCATTGGAAGATGCATCCGCATCCTGATCGCGTCCTGTGACCGACGGTCATGGATCGGCCGGAAGCGGCCGATGGGCGATCGTCGCGAACGGTCCGCATCCCTCCCGTCGAGTGGGCGGATCGACAGTCGAATCCGACCCGCACGGTCAGGGCCCGCGGCTCTGGGCGCATGGCTCGAAGCACGAAGAGGAGTGGTACGCATGCACGGTGCAACGCATAGGCAGGCGGCGACCCGAGTCCCCGCCCGGATCAAGACCATCAGACTGGCGCTGGTGGCCGCGATGCTGGTGGCCGGCGTCGGCATGTCGCAGGCGTCCATGGCCCGGGCGGCCGAGTTCACCGTCTCCGTCGACGACATCGCGGCGTTGACCGGTCTGACCGCCGTCGTCGCCCACAGCGGGGACGGCGTGAATGTGCGCGCCTCGGCCAGCGCGGGCGCGGAGATCATCGGCACGCTCGCCGACGGCGAGGTCGTCGCCCTGCGCGTCGACGCGGTCGACACCGTGCTCGACGGCGACGGCACCCGCTGGTGGCCGGTCAGCGCCGGCGGCCGCGACGGCTGGATCGCCGGGTTCTACCTGGACTCCGCGTCCGGCGCGCCCGCGTCGACCGACGGCGCCTCGGCGCCCGACGCGAGTTCGGCCGCCCCCGAGTTCTCCAATGGGCAGCGCGTCGCCGTGCGGACCGACGATGGCGGCGGGCTGGTCATGCGGGCGGGGCCCTCCTCCGCCGAGGACCGCATCGCCGTCCTCGGCGACGGCGACGTCGTGCAGATCGTCGACGGGCCGTTCTTCGACGGCGCCGGGTCCGCATGGTTCAAGATCACCGACGGCGACACCACCGCCTACGTCTTCGGCGCGTTCCTCACCGCCGCCGACCAGCTGCCGGCGTCCACCGGCCAGCCGGCCCCCGAAGCCGCGGCCTTCGCCGTGAACGACTACGTCGCTCCCGCCTCCGGCTCCGTCGGGGTCAACGTCCGCAAGCGCGCCGCCCTCTCGGGCAAATTCATCGGCTCGCTGGCCGAGGGCACGGTCGCTCAGGTGGTCGACGGCCCCGCCTTCGATGCGGACGGCTCCGCCTGGTACGGGGTCGCTTCCGGAAGCATCCAGGGATACGCGCTTGGCGACCTCCTTCAGGCGTCGAAAGCCCCGGCCGCCGCCGCCCCGGCCGCCCCTCCCGCCCCGAAAACCGGACCGACCGGCTCCTTCATGTATCCGCTTTCCTCCTACGTCTTCACCCAAGGGTTCGGCTGCACGATCTACGACTTCG
>JBPCRG010000437.1:0-2534 GCA_050997095.1 Thermomicrobiales bacterium
GCGGCCAGCGATTGATCGCCCTTGCGGATGGCGAGCTCGGCCTTTGTCACGTATGTGCTGGCCACGGTGCGGAACGGCCGGTTCCGGACCTTCTTCTGTTCGGAGACGCGGATGCGCTTCCGGGCGGACTTATTGTTAGCCAAGGTGATTCACCCCTTGATCGTTGCCTGCGACGGGAAACTCGACAAAAAGAAGGACCGACGGTCCGTAACTAGGCGATCTTACCAAAAGTCGGCCCTGTTCTCAACATGGCGACTCTCTGCACTGCTTCCGGCATGCCCGTGACGGCGCCCACGCCCATCGCCGCTCCGGTCCGCGTCGGCACGCCGGCGGTGCGCGACCTCACCGAGGCGCGGCCGGCGACGCGCCCGGCAACCTCGTCCGCCGGCAAGAGCGCGACGATCGTCGGGCTGGCGTTCGTCGTCAGCCGGTTGCTCGGCCTCGTCCGCGAGATCATCCTCGGCTATCGGTTCGGCACGTCCAGCCAGTACGACGCCTATGTCAGCGCGTTCCGAGTGCCCGATCTGCTCTTCCTCGTCGTGATGTCCGGCGCGTTCGGCTCGGCCTTCATCCCGATCTTCGGCGGCTTCCTAGCGAAGGACGAGCGGGAGCGCGCGTGGTCGCTGGCGTCGGCGGTGATCACGATCACGGCGATCGTCACGGTCGTCCTCGGCACCGTGCTCTTCCTGCTCGCCGGACCGATCATGCGGTACGTCGTCGCGCCCGATCTGCCGGCCGACGTGCAGCCGTTGGCGGCCCGGACGATGCGGATCCTGCTGCTCTCGCCGGTCCTGCTCGGCATGGGCATCGCCGCCAAGGGCATCCTCGAGGCGCAGGACCGGTTCACCCTGCCCGCGCTCGCGCCGGTGCTCTACAACGCCGCGATCATCGCCGCCGCGATCGTGCTCGCGCCGAGATACGGGATCGAGGGCGTGGCTTACGGCGTGGTGATCGGGGCGGCGCTGCACGTCGCCACGCAGATCCCCGGCCTCGTGCGTTCGGGGATGAGGTTCAAGCCGACGCTCTCGCGCCGGGTCGAGGGACTGCGGGAGGTGGGCGTCCTCCTCCTGCCGCGGGTGATCGGGCTGGCGGCGTTCCAGCTCAACTTCGTGGCCGTCACCCACCTTGCCAGCGGCACCGGCGAAGGGCGCGTCTCTGCGCTCAATTACGCCTGGCAGATGATGATGCTGCCGCACGGCGTGATCGCCCTCAGCATCTCGACCGTGATCTTCCCCTCGATGGCCCGACTCTATCAGGCGGGTGCGATGGACGAGGTGCGGAAGACGTTCACGCGGGCGTTGGAGCCGCTGCTCTTCCTGACGATTCCCGCGTCCGTCGGCCTGTTCGAGCTGCGCACGGCGATCCCGCAGACCATCTTCCAGCTCGGCGCCTTCAACGCCCAATCTACCGCGCTCGTCTCCCCCGCGCTCGGCGTCCTCGCCCTCGGGCTGGTCTGGTACGCGCTCGTCGAGGTCCTCGCCCGCATCTACTACGCGATGCAGGACACGCGGACGCCGGTGATCGCGGGCGTGATCATCATCTTCGTGAACATCGCGCTCGGGTATGCCCTCGTCGGCCCGCTCGGCCAAACCGGGTTGGCGATCGGGCTGACCGCGTCCACGGGGATCGAGGCGTTGATCCTTTTCGCCCTCCTGCGCAAGCGGATCGGCGGTCTGGACGCGAGCTTCGGCTCCTGGATCGCCCGAGTCTGCCTCGCCGCGGCGGCGATGGCGCTCGTCTGCGAGCTGATCCGGCCGAAGCTGGAGGCCGCGACCGCGTCCACGTCGATCCCCAAGCTGGAGCACGTCGTCGTGCTCGGCTACGCGATGGCGTTGATCGGCGCGACCTATTTTCTGGCCGCCCACTTCCTCCGCCTTCCCGAGATGGGCCAGGCGTCGGCGCTGGTTCGGCGTCGCATCCCCGCGCGCCTCGCGCGATATCTCTCGTAGGGCCGAATCCGCTGGCCGCTGGGCTATACTCACCTCTATGACGACCGCGATCCGGGACACCATGGCCGCAAAGACGCTCGCTGACGTTCCCCTGGAGCGGATCCGCAACTTCAGCATCATCGCGCATATCGACCATGGCAAATCCACCCTGGCCGACCGCCTGCTGGAGATGACCGGCACGGTCGACAAGCGCGAGATGACCAACCAGCTTCTCGACTCGATGGATCTCGAGCGCGAGAAGGGCATCACGATCAAGGCGCGCGCAGTCCGCATGCGCTACTCGGCCAACGACGGCGAGACGTATGAGCTCAACCTGATCGACACGCCCGGGCACGTCGACTTCTCGTACGAGGTGAGCAGGAGCCTCGCCGCCTGCGAGGGCGCGCTGCTGGTCGTCGACGCCGCCCAGGGCATCGAAGCGCAGACCATGGCCAACTTCTACCTGGCGCTGGAGCAGGACCTCGCGATCGTCGCGGTGATCAACAAGATCGACCTGCCGAACGCCGACCCGGAGCGGGTGGCGAAGGACGTCGGCCAGTTCATCGGGCTGCTCGACGAGGAGATCGTGTTCGCCTCGGCCAAGAC
>JBPCRG010000457.1:0-5369 GCA_050997095.1 Thermomicrobiales bacterium
CGACGAACCCGCGCTCCTCGCCCAGTGGCCCGCCGACTTCCAGATCACCATCTCGTACGAGGTCGCCGGATCGTCGCTGCGAAGCGTCGTCCTGATCGAGAATCCGGGCTCGTCGCCGCTGCCCTTCGGCTTCGGAACCCACCCCTACTTCCGGCTGCCGCTCGGCGGTCCGTCCGCCGACGACTGCCGGATCACCGTGCCCGCCAGATCGTTCTGGGAGCTGCGCGACATGCTGCCCACCGGCGTCATCCTGCCGGTCGACCCCGCGCGCGACCTCCAAACCCCGCGCCCCTACCGCGACCTCACCGCCGACGACGTGCTGACCGACCTGACGCCAAGCGATGACGGCGACATCCGCACCAAAATCCACGACCCCCACTCCGGCCGCACCCTGACCCAGACGTTCGACGCGTCCTTCACCGAGTGCGTCGTCTTCACTCCCGCCCACCGCGAAGCCGTCGCGGTCGAGCCGTACACGACCGTTCCCGACGCCTTCCGCCTCTCCGGCTCCGGGGTCCCGACCGGCCTGCGGGTGCTCGCTCCCAGCGCGTCGTTCCAGGCCGGGATCAAGATCACGCTGTCATGAGCGCGTTTCGATCCCGACTGCGGCAGGACATGCCCCGGCCTAGCAGTCGCTGGCCGGAAAGCCCGCTTCCGGGGTAGCGCGGCGGACCTCGCGTTCTACCCTCGGGCCGGCGCGTGCCCCCGACGCTTCCCCAGGTGGCGAACCCGGTGGAACTCGAGGCGGGCCAGCTTCGGGGACGTGTCGCCGGAGCCGACCGCATACCCGAGGCACTGACCGAGACCGTCCACCCCCAGTCCCAGCAGGACGAGCGGCAGCGCCCGGCGCGGAGCCCCCGGCGGCTGGCGAAAGGAACGGACGATGCGGCCGAAGCGGACGAGCGGAATCAGCGGCGAGCCGCCGGCGTAGAGCCACCGGCGCGGACGCGGCCAGTGCTCGGCGCGCGTCGCCGCGAAGAGGCGGCCGTTGTAGAACGCCACCGCGATCCAGGTGGAGAACCGCCCGAAGTTGAGGTGGGCCGTCGTCGCGTCTCCCGCAAGGTAGAGCTGGTGGCCCTTGGCCCGCAGATCCCAGTGCAGCACCGACTCTCCCTCGAGCATCCAGTCGAGATCCGCGCCGTACTCGAGGAGAATCTCGCGCTTGTAGCTGCTGTTGTGCCCCGGCAGATGCTCGACCACCCCGGAGCGCGCCGGAGCCCGCCACGGCCCGTAGTTGATCAGGTAGTCGGCCCAGGCGATCAGGCTCCCGGGATTGGCGGTGGCGACCGCCGGGCCTACCACCGCCCACGGTCCCCGGTGCGCCGCGAGCAGCGCCTCCGCCCACCCGGGGGCGGGGAAGGAGTGGTCCTCGCCAAGGGCGGCCACCGGAGCGCTGGCCGCGCGGATGCCGGCCGCGTACGCCGCGCCGCGCGATTCGATCGCGGCCAGCGTGACGGCGTGCATCCGCCAGAAGTCCGCCGCCGCCACGGGGTCGAGTCCCAGGTCGCCGCCCGTCGGCCCGACGATGATGACCTCCAGCTCCTCCCGAAGCGTCTGCAGGCGGAGGCTTTCGACCGTCGCGCGGACGGTCTCGTAGTCGTCCGGGGTGACCAGGACGATCGTCAGGCTGGGCGCCGCCCGCTCACTCACCGATCAAACCTCCTCGTCCGCTTCGCGACCGACGGTCCATGGGCAGTTGACTCGATCATGCCGACTCGCCCGCGGCTCCCCGCGTGGACGGCCGCGCCTCGTCTGACGCCGCGAGCGTCACTGTGCATCCCGTGCGCGCGGCCTCCTCGGCCGCCGCGACGACGGCCAGGCTCTGGTAGCCGTCGAACAGGTCCGGCGTGCCGAGATCGGGCCGATCGGCGAGCGCGGCCACGACGAACCGGCGCAGGGCGGTGCCGTACGACGGCTCGTTGCCCGGGGCGCGGATTCTCTCCAGCGTGTAGGCGCCGTGGCGGACCGAGCGCAGGCCACCCGCCAGCCGTTCCATGCGCGCGCCGCGGAGGGTCGGCCCCGTCCGCTGGACCGTCGGCGAGAGGTACCGGTCGACGGCAAGTTTCCCGCTGCGGCCATAGATCTCGATCCGGTCCTCTTCCACGGTGCTCAACGAGAAGAGCGATTGGACCGGCGCCCCGCCGTCCAGCAGGAGCTCCAGCATCGCGACATCGCCCTCGCCCCGACGAGATTGGAGCGCCGCGAAGACCCGATGCACCTCCCGGTCGAGGAGGAACCGGACGAGATCGACGTGGTGCGAGGCCAGATCGAGCAGCGCTCCGCCGCCTGCCTGCCTCGTCTGCCGCCAATCCTGCGGGGAGGTCGCCGTCGAGAAGACCGAGCGCACCGCGACCACCTCGCCCACTCCGTCCGTCCCGGCGGACTGGACATGCCCGCGCAGCTCTTCGTAGAGCCGGTTGAAGCGATAGTTGAACCCGATCATCCCGACAGTGCCGGCGCGGCGCCAGGCCTCGAGCACGCCGCGCCCTTCGTCCAGATCCGTCGCCAGCGGCTTTTCCAGATAGAGGTGCTTGCCGGCCGCCAGCGCGGCGATGGCGGCAGATGCATGGAGCGCGCTCGGCAGGCAGACCACCACCGCGTCGACATCCGCCGCCGCCAACAGGTCCGAATAGTCGGCGTAGGTCGCGGCCGTCGGCGCGAGCGCGGCCGCCTCGGCCCGGCGCTGCGGGTCGGGTTCGGCCAGCGCGGTCACCTCGACATCGGGCAGGCCCGTGAGGATCGGAAGATGGACACGCTGGGCGATCATGCCGCAGCCGATGACCCCGACGCGAAGGCGGCGGGTGCGCGAGTCGGTCATGCGCCACCCTCGGTCTGGCCGAGCCGAGCTTCGTCCGCATAGCGCCCGTCGCCCCTATCGGCCAGTGCGGCAAGGAAGCCGGCGGCGTTGGCCAGCTGCGAGAGGAACAGCAGGAGCGCGAGCCCGATCGCCGATGGTGTTCGTCGGCGCGTCATGGGGTAGCCCGCCAGCCGCACGTAGAAGCTTGGCGGCTCGATCCACAATCGGCGTTGGCGCCGGGCCGCGCGGGACCGGTGGAAGCCGAGCGCGCCATGGCCGTAGTTGAAGTGCTGGCGCCAGAAACCGCCGAGATTGAGGCAGTGGGCATGGCGGATCACGACCTCGGGCGCATAGGTCAGATGCTCGCCGAACTGCACCCAGCGGTCGCACAGTTCGCGGTCCTCCGCCGCCGTGCGGGTGAACCGTGGATTGAAGCCGCCCAGCGCCCGGAACCGCTCCGCCGGCGCCGCCAGGTTGTTCGAGGCGAAGAAGCGCGGCCCGGCGGGATCGGCGTTATAGTATTCATATAGGTAGTCGACCAGCAACTGGCTCGCGGTCGAAAAGGGATTCTCGGGGAGCGCGTTGACCGTTCGCCCGCCGATCATGGCCTCCGGCGCGGTCCCGAACCGGGCGGCGAGCGCCCGCAGCCAATCCGGAGCGGGCTGGCAGTCGTCGTCTGTGAAGGCGAGGAAGGTTCCGACAGCCCGCGCGGCGCCCGCGTTGCGCGCCGCGGCCGGTCCGCCGTGCGCCTGCCTCAGGAGCATCAGGTCGAAGCGGCCGCGATAGGGCGCGACGGTCGCGTCCAGCGGCTCCGGACCGCCGTCGTCGACCACCAGCACCTCGAAACAGTCGCGGGGGTAGTCGAGGAGATCAAGCGCCGAAAGGCAGTCGCCCAGTTGCCGAGGACGCGCGCGCGTGGCGATCACGATCGAAAACGACGGAGCCTCTTCCGCAGGGCCGCGTCGTCCGTCCGTCGCCACGGGCGATGGATTGTCCGTGGCGCGGTCGGCCATGGTCATCAGGCGCATTCGGCGTCGACGTTCATGTCGGGACTTCCACGTAACCGGCACCCTGCGGCCGCGCCGACCGGCGATCGACGCCTCGGCCGTTCGCCCGGTCGCCGTTTGCGACGGGATCCTGCCCGTCGACGCCATGCGGGGCGTGATCGTGGAGGAGCCGGACCGGACCCTCCGGCCGCGAACCGGCGCGCCGCCGTTCCGCGGGGCGGAGGAGGGCCAGCGCCCCCACGACCAGGCAGAGGCCGTTGTAGGTGTAGTAGAGCCAGTGCCAAGGGATCGCCGCCAGCATGAACCTGAATCCGCGCTGGCGCCGGAAAAACCCATAGAGCGCGGCGTTCAGCCCGATCAGCAGCGCGGCGAGCGGAAGCGCCCCCCACGCGAGCATAGGCCGGACCGCCGCTCCGGCGAGGACGAGCCACAGCAGGGCGACGCAGGCGACGCTGACGCGGTTCTCCTTCCGCAGGTTCAGATCGGTCGTGAAGGCCCGCTCGCGCAGCATCAGCTTCGTCCACGGAATGCCGCGGTCGCGGATGTCGCTGACCAGCAGCGACGCCGGCGTCCAGCGCTTGAGGTGGCCGACCTGGATGTCGCGGCGGAGGCGGACCGAGTATCCCGCCCTGGTCAATCGGCAGCCGAGCTCGATGTCCTCGATCGACGGCCGCCGGTAGTCGGGATCGAAGCCGCCAAGCTCGAGGAAGACGGAGCGGCGGATCGCGCCGCAGCCGGACCAGAACGTCGTCGCCTCGGGCCGCGACACCTGGTGGACGAAATGGTGGAGCAAATTCTTGTATTGGGAGACGAAATTGGGGGCCCCCGGCCGCGTGTCGTAGGAGCCGAAGACGGCCGCCGGCGCCGGATCGGCGCCGAACGCCCCGACCATCCGCCGGATCGTCTCCGGGCGCACCACGACGTCGGCGTCGATGAAGAGCAGCAATTCGCCGCGGGCGGCGGACGCGCCCAGATTGCGGGCGGCGGCCGGGCCGCTCCTCGGGTGAGCGGTCTGAAGCAACCACGCCCCGATGGCCCGGGCGGCGTCCGCCGAGCCGTCGGTCGACCCGTCGTCGACGACGACCAACTCCCAGGCCGGCGAGGCCGGAGACGCCGCAAGCGCGTCGAGGCAACGGCCGAAGTCGGAGACGCCGTTAAAGACCGGGACCACGACCGAGAGTTTCGGCAACGCCGCGGCTTCCGCGGGCGCGCCGCCGTTGCGTCGAGTCGCCGCCAAACCCTTCCCTCCCACCTGTCCGCGCGCAAGCCTCGACGCCAATCGACCGGAGCAGTCGGCATCGCCTCCGTATCCGGCATGGCTTCACTGCGCACGGGAACCCTTCACCGTTGGTATGGTATCAGAGACCCGCCGAGTGGAGGGAGGGGATCGGCTGCGGCCGTCCACCCGCGACCGCGCTCCGGCTTCGGAGCGTGATCACGTCGAGCAGGATGGGCGGGGAGATCGTGGGCGAAACGGCAGGCCGCAAGCGCGGACGGGGGCGGGACCGGGCGGTCGCGCGACAGGGCGACGGTGAACGCCCGGGACAGGCGGAGCGGTCCACGCC
>JBPCRG010000478.1:0-2863 GCA_050997095.1 Thermomicrobiales bacterium
TTGGACTAGCAGTTGGGCATGTGGGGGGGGACGTTCTCGTTCGTTCCCAAACGGGATGTCTTTTTCGTCGACCGGGCCGCGGCCGAGCGCCTTTTCGGCGACGCGCTCCGCATCGGCTCGGTCGACCCAATACCGCTCGAGGCGCAGGCGCTCGCGCCGCGAATCCATGCCGCCGACCTTGCGGGCATCGCATCCTCCGTCCAGACCTATCTAGCCGATCCGGTCGTCTTCGTCCACGGCGGCACCAGCTGGACGGTTCAGCCGCAAACCGTCGCCTCCGCCGTCCGCGTCCGTGAAAATCCGGGGAGCGGCGTCTCCGCCGTGTTCGCGCCGGAGATGGTGGACGCGCTCGTCGCCCAGTTCAGGGGCGCGCTGGGCGCTCCCGCGGTCGACCCGGCGATCGGTGCCGGCGGGCAGTTCGGCAGGCTGGTCGGCGCGGCGGACGGAGTCGCGGTCAACCGGGATGCGTTGACGGCGGCGATCGCGGAGGCGCTTGCCTCGGGATCGCACCGGATCGAGATCCCCGTCAGCCAGCAGTCGCCCTCGGCGACCACCGACCAGTTCCTCGCCACCATCGGCGTCACCACGCTCATCGCCACCGGCGCCTCCGACTTCTCGGGCTCGGAGAAGGGACGCGCCACCAACATCCGCGTCGCCTCGGCGCTGATCGACGGGCTGATGATTCCGCCCGGCAAAACGTTCTCCTACAACCACGGCATCGGCTCGATCGTCGACGTCCCCGGTTTCGTGCCCGCCGGGGCGACCGAGAACGGCATCCCCGGCACATCGGTCGGCGGCGGCGTCTGCCAGGTCTCCACGACCATCTTCCGGGCCGCGTTGAAGGCGGGTTTCCCCGTGACCGAGTGGTGGCCTCACGCCTACCGCAGCGTCTACTACGAGCAGAGCGGCTGGGCCCCCGGTTTCGACGCCTCCATCCAGCAGCCGGAGGGCGATCCGTTCGGCGGCAGCGATCTCGCGTTCACGAACACCACCGATGCCTGGATGCTGATCCGCACCCAGATCTCGGCCGACGACAAGCTCACGGTCCAGCTCTTCGGCAAGGCCACCGGGTATCGCGTGGAGATCGACAACCCGCAGCAAAGCAGCCTCGATCCGGTGACCGAACCGCCGACCGAGGAGATCGATCCGTCATTGCCGCCGGGAACCGTGAAGCGGGTCCAGCCGACGCGCGACGGGATGACGGTCACCGTCGTCCGCCATGTCTTCGACGCCTCCGGCGCGCAGATCTCGACCGACCGCTTCGTCACGACCTACCTGCCCCAGTCCGAGGTCTACCGCGTCAGTCCCGACCGCGCGGGATCGATGAGCGGCGCCTAGGCCGCCGACCGCGATGCCGACCGCACGCCACTCCCTCCGCCAGGCGATCGTCGTTCTGGACATGCCTCCCATCCTCCCGTTCCTCGGCGAGCCCATATCTCCGTCGTCCGGGATGCTGCAAGCGTCCTCGCTCCTTCTGCGCGACGTGATCGGCGCCCTGGTCGCGATCAACGGCGTCTCGATCGTCGTCGTCGCCCGACCGGGGACGGCCGCTGGGGATCCGTCCGCACGGCTGCCCGCGGGGGTCGAGCTCGTCGTGGTCCGTGAACGCTCAGCCGCCGGGGACATCGCCCACGAAGCGTTGCGGAGGCATTTCGAGCATGACGATTCGCCCGTGCTCGTCCTCGCGGGCGACACGATCGGATGCGGCGTCCGCAACGCCGCGACCGCATTGAGCACGTTGGCGCGCGCCGACTCGGCGATCGGGCTCTCCGTCGCCGGAGGGGTCTATGCGGTCGCCGTGAGGTCCGTCGAGGTGGCGGCATCGCTGCACGCCCAAGGCTGGCTCGGCGCGCTGGAGACGGGAGGGGCCGCCCCGGAATCGCTCCCCGGCCCCCCGATGACCGTCTCGCGCTCGCTTGCCCGACTCCACCGCGGCGGCGACTCCGCGACCATCGATGAGCTGAGGACCGTCGTCGCCTCGGCGCCGACCGCGATGCCCCGGATCGCCGCGGCGCTGGGACTTCCCCACCGATTGACGCGCTAGCGACACCGGCCGCGTTGCCGATGCCGCGAATGGGCGGTAGGCTCCCGCCGAGAACTTCGTCGCTCAGCCGCCCGGTCGCCCTGCGGAGAATCCGTGAACCGACACCCGAGCATCGAACAACGGCGGCGCGTCCGCCTTTTCCTGTCCCTCGTCTTCCTCCTCGGGGCCGCCGGGATCCCGTCCGCCCCGGTCCGGGCGAACGTCCCGCCGACGCCGCCCGGTCAACCGCCGACGGGCGACGGGGGCGCGGCGGCGGGGTATCCGGCGGTCGTCGCGACCCGCCATGGGAGCCGTCCGACCGGGTATTGGCTGTTCGAGCCTGCTTCGGAAGAGGGCGACGCCGCCAAGCCGATCGCGTCCGCCCAGCCGCTGGTCATCTTTCTGCACGGGTTCACCGCCGTCGACCCGAAGACCTACCGCGCCTGGATCGACCACATCGTGCGGCGGGGCGCGGTCGTCGTCTATCCGGACTATCAGACGCTCAACCCGTTCACCCTGCGTCCCGACGAGTACCTCGGCAACGCGATGCGCGCCGTCCGCGACGTGCTCGGCGTCGCGGCCGAACCGGGGCACACCCCCGTCGACCCCGCGCGGGTCGGCGTGGTCGGCCACTCCGTCGGCGGCATCCTTACCGCGGACTACGCGGCGGAGGCGGGCGCATCCGGCTTGCCGGTCCCGAGCGTGATGATGCCGGTCACGCCCGGAGGCTGCCGAGGCTGCCGAGGCTGCGGTCAAGGGCCCGATTTCCTGGGCGTGCCCATCTCCGACCTCTCCACCATCCCGGAAACGGTCAGGGCGATCGTCGTCGTCGGCGCCGAC
>JBPCRG010000587.1:0-6659 GCA_050997095.1 Thermomicrobiales bacterium
CACCCGTTCATGCCGTTCGTGACCGAGGTGCTGTGGCGGGAGCTTCCGCACGTCGGCGAGAGCATCATGGTCGCCGCATGGCCGGAGGCGGGGGCGACCGATCAGCAGGCCGAGGCGGATTTTGGGGCGATGACGGAGATTGTCGGGAAGATCCGGAACGCGCGGGCCGAATCGAACGTCGAGCCCGGGCGCTGGATCGAGGCGACGATCTACGCTCGGTCGCACGCCGCGGCCTTCGAGTCGGCGAGGCGCGAGTTGAGCATCCTGGCGCGGGTGGCGGAGGACCGACTCGCGATCGTCGGCGGAGACCCGGTGACCGACGCGCAGTCGGTGGTCGCGGTCGCGGGCGAGGTCGTGGCGGTCCTGCCCCTCGCGGGGATGGTCGATCTCCAGCAGGAGCGGCTCCGGTTGCGCAAGGAGCTGGACGACGCGGCCGCGGAGGAGGGTCGGATCACCAATCAGCTCTCGAATCAGGCATTCGTGCAGCGCGCCCCCGAGGCGGTGGTCGAAGCGCAGCGCCGGCGCCTGGCTGTGGTGGTCGAAAAGCGCGGCGTCCTTGAGGGCCGGATCGCTGAGCTGGTCGGCTGAATCCAGTCAGCGTCTGGATCGGGCGTTCTTCGCGCGCCCGACCGTCGAGGTCGCCGTCGCCCTGCTCGGCTGCGTCTTGACGACGCGAATCCGTGACGGCGAGACCAGCGGCCGGATCGTCGAAGTCGAGGCGTACGGCGACGCCTCGGACCCCGCCTCGCACGCCGCGCGGTTGCGGCGCGGGCGCGTCGAGTCGATGTCCGGTCCGCCGGGAATCGTCTACGTCTATCGCTCGTACGGCATCCACCCGATGCTGAACGTCGTGGCGGAGCCCGACGGGATCGCGGGGGCGGTGCTGATCCGCGCGCTGGAACCCCTGGCAGGCCAGGAATTGATGCGGCGGCGGCGGGGAGTCGAGGAGACCGGAAGGCTCTGCTGCGGGCCCGGGTGCCTGACTGTGGCGATGGGCATCACGCTCGACGATCACGGTCGCGACATCGTCTCGGAGCCGGGGATGTCGATCGAGTTGGGAATGCGTCCGAAGGCGGTGTCCGCCGGACCGCGGATCGGGATCTAGAAGGCCGTGGACCGGCCGTGGCGCTTTTTCGTGCCGGACGGTCCGTTCGTGTCGGCCCATTGCCATGGGGACCGAGTCGTCGCCGATGACGGAGAACTGCGGGCCGATGCCACGACTGGTGGCGATTGACACCGTCCATCGAAGATTCGTCGACAATTCTCGTGGACGCGGATGGCTTGACCACGTTGGCGGTGAGATGACGATACGGATCCTGGCGGACGACACCATCGGGAAGATCGCGGCGGGCGAGGTCGTCGACCGCCCGGCGTCGGTCGTCAAGGAGCTGCTCGAGAATGCGCTGGACGCGGGCTCGCGCAGCGTCGCGATCGTGGTCGAGGGCGGCGGGATCGACCGGATCGAGGTGAGCGACGACGGCTGCGGGATCTCGGCGGAGGAATTGCCCGTCGCGGTCCAGCGCCACGGGACATCGAAGCTGACGTCCTTCGAGGATCTGGACGAGCTGACGACGCTTGGTTTTCGCGGCGAGGCTCTGCCGAGCATCGGCGCCGTCTCCTCCCTCAGCGTGCGGTCTCGGGTGGCCGCCGAGGCGACCGGCGCCGTGATCCGCGTCGACTACGGGATCGTGGCGGGCCCGACGCGGGAGGCGGTCAAACCCGGGTCGACGGTGGTCGTGGAGCACCTTTTCGCGAACGTGCCGGCGCGGCGGAAGTTCCTCCGGCAACCCGGAACCGAGACGGCGACGATCTCCCGGATCGTCGCGGCCTACGCATGCGCGTATCCCAACGTGCGGTTCTCGCTCACCTGCGACGGTCGGCGGTCGTTCGCGACCGACGGGTCGGGCGACCTACAAGGGGCGGCGGCCGGCGCGCTGGGGGTCGAGGTCGGGCAGGCGGCGTTGGCGCTGGAACCGCTGGAGGAGAGCGCGGCCGTGCCGGGCGTGGAGGTGCGGGGGTGGGTGACGGCCCCCACGGTCCATCGGTCGCACCGGCAGCAGATGGTCTTCTTCGTCAACGGGAGGATGATCCAGCACCGGGCGCTGTCGTATGCGCTGGAGGAGGCCTTCCACACCCTGCTGATGGTCGGACGGCATCCGGTGACGCTGGTCGACATCCGGATCGATCCGGCGACGGTCGACGTCAACGTGCATCCAACCAAGGCCGAGGTCAAGTTCCTGGACGAGCGCGCGGTCTGCCGGGCGGTCTCGCGGGCGACGCATGCGGCGTTGACGGGCGCGCCGCGGGAGGAGCTGCCGCGGATGAGCTTCCGGGCGCCGGGGCCGAACGGCGGATCGAATCAGACGACGCTGGCGCTCGATCGTCCGACGTTCGCCAACTCCGGAGGGCCGCCGGCGTTCGAGGCGCCCGGGTCCGACCGAGACGACGCGGGTCCGGCCGGGTGGACCGCGCCGATCCTGCGGGTGATGGGTCAGGTCGGCGGCACGTACATCATCGCGGAGGGACCCGACGGCCTCTATCTGATCGACCAGCACGCGGCCCACGAACGGGTGATGTACGAGAAGATCCTCGCGGGCATGAAGGCGGCGTCGGTCGATCGGCAGCCGTTCCTCGACCCCCTGGTGCTGGATCTGCCGGCGCAGGAGCGGGCGGTGCTGGAGCGCTCGCTGGGCGAGCTCGACCAGATCGGTTTCGAGATCGAGCCGTTCGGCGACGGCGCGGTGGTGATCCGGGCGATTCCGGCGATGATGGCGGGCGTCGACATCGGGGAACGGTTCGGCCTGATCCTGGGCGAGCTGGCGGACGGCGGCGCGGGCGACTCCTGGCTGGACTCGGTGGCGATCAGCGCGGCCTGCCACACCTCGATCAGGGCCGGGCAGGCGCTCAGTCTGGCCGAGATGCGCGAGCTCGTGGCGCAGCTGGAGCGGACGGCGCACCCGCGGGCCTGCGGCCACGGACGGCCGACGATGCTGCTGATGAGCCAGAACGACCTCGAGAAGCAGTTCTCGCGGCGCTGACGCGTCAGGCCTCGATGTCGAGCCGCATCACGCGGGTGAGCAGCAGGGTCAGCGCGAGGATCACGAGCAGCAGGAGGATCGAGGCCGCTCCGGCCCGGCCCATGTCGAGCGCGGTGAAGCCCGTCTTCCAGATGCGGAAGGAGATGGTCTCGGTCGCGCTGCCCGGGCCGCCGCCGGTCAGGATGTAGATCAGGTCGTAGGTCTTCATCGCCGCGATCATCCGGATCAGGACCGCGACGAGCATCACCGGCATCAGCAGCGGCAGCGTGATCGTGCGCAGGATCTGCGCCCTGCCCGCGCCGTCGACGGTCGCGGCCTCGATCGGGTCCTTCGGCAGGGAGGTCAGCCCGGCGAGGAGGATGACCAGCAGCAGGGACGTCTCGTGCCAAGCGTCGACGCCGATGACCGCAGGCATCGCGGAGGCCCGTCCGCTGAGCCAGGATTGGCCGGGCAGGCCGAGCGCTCCTGCCGCCCAGTTGACGGCGCCGAGATCCGGATGCAGCAGCAGCTTCCAGACGAGGCCGACGGCCACGGGGCTGACCAGCAACGGGATCAGCAAGATCGCGAGATAGACGTTGCGGAAGCGGAGCCTGTCCTGGTTGAGCAGCAGGGCCAGGCCGAGCGCGACCGCAAGCTCGATGATCACGACGGAGACGGTCAGGACCACGGTGTTCGTCGCCGCGATCCGAAAGCTGTCCAGTTGGAGGACCGCGCGGAAATTGGCGGCTCCGACGAATCTGCCGATGCCGCCCTCGGTCAGATCGTAGCGATGCACCGAGATGTAGAGCGAATACGCGAGCGGGAAACCCACGACGAGCAGCAGGGCGGAGATGGTCGGCAGGACCATGCCGACGCGGAAGGGCGCGACCGACCTGCGCCGCGGCCGGTCAGCCGGCGCAGATCGGGCCGTGACGGGGGTCGGCCGGCGGGAGTAGGGCCCGGTCGCGCGGGTTTCGCTGGTCATTCGTCAGTCCAACAGGTGAGGGTGCGGCCGGAGCGCGCGGCCGCGCGCTCCGCTCCGCGGAAATCGGCTACAGGAGGTCTTTCAATTCCTTGGCCGCCGCATCCATGGCCGCCTGCGGATCCTTGCCGCCGGCGACCGCGTCGCTCAGGTGCCGGCCCATGATCTCGACGAGCTGGGCCTGCTTGGTCACGGCGGGAAGACCCTGGCCGGTGGCGACGAGATCCTTGACCTGGGCCATCCACGGGTATTTGGCGATGTACGCGGGATTCTCGTACGGGGCCTTCTGCGCGGCGACGCCTCCGCCGAGTGCCCGCTTCATCGCGATCTCGGGCGACTCCACCCATTTGATGAACTCCCACGCCGCGTCGGGGTTGGGCGAGCTTGTGGGCACGCCCCACGACCAGGCGCCGGTCAGCCCTGAGCCGCCGGGCATGGTCGTGACGGAGCCCTTGCCTTTGACGGCGGACTGCGGATCGTTCTCGGCGTCCGCGAGCAGGAAGAGGTAGCTTGCCGAGCTGAACGCCTTGCCCTGGCGCCAGAGGGCGTCGGTGTCGTTCAGGTCGGCGTTGGCGGCTCCCGGCTGGGCGCCGTTCTTCATCGCGTCGACATAAAGCGTGAGCGCTTTGACGCCCTTCTCGTCGTTGATGGCCGGACCCGAGAGGTCGGCTTTGTAGAAAGAGCCGCCGATGCCGAAGAGATAGTTGCAGAACTCCATCACGATGGGATCGCCCTGCATGCCCTGCATCGCCGCGCCATAGACGCCGTCGCCGAGACCCTGGATCGTCTTGATCTGCTGCACATACTCCTCGACGCTCGTGGCGAGAGCCAAATCCTTGCCGGCCGCCGCCTTGTAGGCGGACTTGAACGCGGGGTCGGCCAGCAGGTCCTTGCGATAGAGCAGGCCCATCGGATAGACGTACATCGGAACGTAGAAGTGCTTGCCGTCGACGAGGGAGTTGATCTTGAGCACGGCGTCCGTGTACCGGCTCAGATCGACGGCGCCGCTGGAAGCCGCGATCCGGTCGTCGAGCGCCTCGACCCATCCCGCCCGCGCGAACTCGTAGACCCAATAGAAGTCCACCTCGAGAAACTCGTAGGCCCCGGAGCCCTTGCCCGCCGCCAGCTGGGTGACCAGCTTGTCGTGCATCGTGGGGTAGACGACCTTCTCGAACTGAACCTTGATGCCGGTCAGCGCCTCGAAGTCGGGCAGCATCTGCTCGATCATGTTCGTCTCGAGCAGGTCCTCCATCAGCGCGTTGAGGGTGGCGCCCGAAAATTTCTTCGAGTAGGTCGTCTGGGCCGAAACGCCGGCGCTCAAGCCGGAGCCTGCCGCCATCGCCATTCCGGCGGCGCCCACGGACTGCAGCAGCCGTCGACGGTCGAACATCGCCCGCAGCCCCTGACCGGTCAGATCATCGTGATTCGGCATCGTCGATCCTCCTAAGCGTGCCGTCCCCGCCCGCCGCGGGATTCGAAGTGCGCATGCATGGTATTGCAGATCCTATTTCACCGCTCCGAACGTAAGGCCGCTGACGAGAAACCGCTGGATAACCCACGTTAGAAGGATGATCGGGGCCATCATCGCGACGGTCGCGGCGCAGATCGCCCCGACCTGATTGCCCTGCGAGGTCATCAACGACGCCAGCGCGACCGGCATCGTCCGCGACTCCCGCCCCGTCAGGATCAGCGCAAAAAGAAACTCGTTCCAACTCAGCACAAAGGCGAAGACGCCCGCCGCGAGCAGACCAGGCAGCGAAACGGGCAGCACGACCTGCCAGAACGCCTGGAACTGCGTCGCGCCGTCGACGCGGGCGGCCTCCTCCATCTCGATCGGGATTGACTTGAAGAACCCGATCAGGATCCAGACGACGAACGGCAGGTTGAAGGAGAGGTAGACGAGCACGAGCGTCCAGCCCTTGTCGATCATGCTGAACTGATGGCCTGCGACGTCGAACTTCTGCCGGATCAGGAGGTACAGGGGGATGACCAGGGTCACCGGCGGCAGCATCTGGGTGCCGAGGATGGTCAGGCTGAGCGACTGGCCGCCGGTCTGGAACCGCGCGATGGAGTAGGCGGCGAGCGAGCCGACGACGAGGCAGACCGCCGCCGTGGCCATGCCGATCCAGAGCGAGTTCCAGAGATTGTGCTGAAATTTCTGATCGACGAAGATCTTGCGGTAGTTGATCAGCGTCGGCGCGAAACGGAAGACTCCGGGCTTGTACGCCAGATCGCGCGTCGCGAACGAGGTGCGGATCGTCCAGAGGATGGGCAGGAGGATGGTGAGGCTGGCGAGCGAGAGGATGAGACGGGTGACGACCCTGCCGCATTCGACGCGTCGCCTCGCCCGCGCGGCTCCGTGGGCGTTCGATCGCGCGAAAGAGGCGTGCGCCAAAGGGATCTCCTCGATTCGATCTCGCGATTCGATGCGGTCGAAGGAATGAAGCTTCCGGGAGGGTATCCACGCGCACGACGGCTGTCAACCGGCCATCATCTTGGTGTCGCGGTCAGCCATGTGCCGAGGATCCGCCGCAAAAAAGGTGCGTTGACAGGCGGCGGCTCGCAGAATAGGGTGGGATCGGCGATTCGAGGGAGAGGGGAGACGGCGATGAAGGACGGAGCGCTGGCGGGCCGCGTGGCGGTCGTGACCGGCGCGGGGG
>JBPCRG010000637.1:0-9413 GCA_050997095.1 Thermomicrobiales bacterium
GAACAGGCCGTCCTTCTCGGGCTTGAGCGTGCGGTAGTTGATCGTCTCGGGCTTGGTCACCTCGCCGTACGACCACAGCCGGATGGATTCCGGCGACGCAAGGCTGATCCTGATCGCGTCGAAGTTGTTGACGTCGAGGACGCGGTTGCGGTCTTGGCGATCGCCCCGCGAGTAGCCCCGAGAGGGCGACCCGCCCGACGACGATCCGCCCGACGAGGAGCCGCCGTACCCGCCTCTGGAATGATCCTCGGCTCCGTAACCGCGCACGTTGCTGGTCGACATTATTCCCCCTCGGACTTGGAGCGAAATGGGCTCCCGCCAGCCGACGGCACGCGAGTCTTTCAACGCGGAGCGGCCGGCCGGAGGAAGCGATCATCGAATGATCTTGGGTCGTTACTCGGTGCGCTCGAAACCGCTGAGATTGATCCGATCGAGGTTGGAGAGAAGATCGCGCGACGTGTCCTCCGTGAATTCGACCGTCTGCTCGTCCTCGTTGATCACGTCGATCGAGAGCCCGAGGCTGCGGAGCTCCTTGACCAGCACCTTGAACGACTCGGGCACGCCTGCCTCGACGATCTCCTCGCCTTTGACGATCGTTTCATACGTCTTGACCCGACCGACGACATCGTCGGACTTGACGGTCAGCATCTCCTGCAGGATGTGGGCGGCGCCGTACGCCTCCAAGGCCCAGACCTCCATCTCGCCGAACCGCTGGCCGCCGAACTGGGCCTTGCCTCCCAGCGGCTGCTGCGTCACCAGCGAGTACGGACCGGTGGAGCGCGCGTGGATCTTGTCCTCGACCAGATGGGCGAGCTTCAACATGTAGATGATGCCCACCGTCACCGGCCGGTCGAACTTCTCCCCGGACCGGCCGTCGTAGAGATCGACCTTGCCGTCCTCCGGCAGTCCCGCCTCGCGCAGCGCCTCGCGGATCTGCTCCTCGTTGGCGCCGTCGACGACCGGCGTCGCCACCTTGAAACCGAGCCGCCGCGCCGCCCAGCCGAGGTGCGTCTCGAGCACCTGGCCCAGGTTCATCCGCGACGGCACGCCGATCGGGTTGAGGATGATGTCGACCGACGTGCCGTCCGGCAGGTACGGCATGTCCTCGATCGGCAGGATGCGGCTGATCACGCCCTTGTTGCCGTGGCGCCCGGCCATCTTGTCGCCCTCGGAGACCTTGCGCTTTTGGGCGATGCTCACGCGCACCATCTCGTTCACGCCCGCCGGGAGCTCGTGGTCCGTCGTCTCGTCGCGCCGGAACTGCTTGACGTCGATGACCTTGCCGTGGACGCCGTGCGGCACCCGGAGCGAGGTGTCCTTCACCTCGCGCGCCTCCTCGCCGAAGATCGCGCGGAGCAGCCGCTCCTCGGCGCTCAGCTCCGTCTCGCCGCGCGGCGTCACCTTGCCGACGAGGATGTCGTTCGGGCGGACCTCCGCGCCGATCCGGATGATGCCGTTCTCGTCGAGGTTCGCCAGGCTCTCCTCGCCCACGTTCGGGATGTCGCGGGTGATCTCCTCCGGGCCCAGCTTGGTGTCGCGGGCCTCGGTCTCGTACTTCTCGATGTGGATCGACGTGAAGACGTCGTCGCGCACCAGCCGCTCGCTGATCAGGATGGCGTCCTCGAAGTTCCCGCCTTCCCAGGGCATGAACGCGACCAGCACGTTCTGGCCCAGCGCCAACTCGCCGTCTTCGGTCGAGGAGGAGTCGGCGACGATCTGCCCCGCCTCGACCCGCGAGCCCTTGCCGACGCTCGGCCGCTGGTTGATGCAAGTGTCCTGGTTCGAGCGCACGAACTTGTGCAGATGGTAGGCGTGCTCCGCTCCGTCGTCGTCGCGGATCGAGAGTTGGCGGGCGCTCACGGACGTCACCGTTCCGGTGTGCCGCGCGACCAGCACCTGGCCGGAGTCCTTCGCCGCCTGATGCTCGACGCCCGTGCCGATCACCGGCGACCGCGGCTGGATCAGGGGCACGGCCTGCCGCTGCATGTTCGCGCCCATCAGCGCCCGGTTGGCGTCGTCGTGCTCCAGGAACGGGATCAGCGCCGTGGCCACGGAGACCACCTGCTTCGGCGAGACGTCCATGTACTGCACGTCCCCCGCCGGGACCACGGGGAAGCGATGTCCGCCGCCGACGCGGACGATGACCTGGTCCGGCACGATCCGGTCGTGCTCGTCGAGCTCGGTGTTCGCCTGCGCGATCGCCACCTGCTCCTCCCGGTCCGCCGACAGGTAGTCGATCGTCGGCGAGGCGACGGGCTTGATCCGCACCTGCTTCACCCCGGCCTTGGTGAACGCGGTCACGTTCTGGGTCGTGATCTCGGAACCCTTGTGCCCCAGGACCTTGCTGGTCCCGGGGTGGGTCACGTCGTCGCGCATGATCTGGCCGACGAGCGGCAGCGCGGGATCGTCCATCTGCAGCCGCGAGATGATCCGGCGGTACGGCGTCTCGATGAAGCCGTACTGGTTGATCTTCCCGTAGGTCGCGAGCGATCCGATCAAGCCGATGTTCGGCCCCTCCGGCGTCTCGATCGGACAGATCCGGCCGTAGTGCGACGGGTGGACGTCGCGCACGTCGAACCCGGCGCGGTCGCGGCTCAAGCCGCCCGGCCCGAGCGCCGAGAGCCGCCGCTTGTGGGTGAGCTCGGCCAGCGGGTTGGTCTGGTCCATGAACTGCGAAAGTTGGCTGCCGCCGAAGAACTCGCGCACCGCGGCCATCACCGGCCGGGTCGTGCTGATCAGCCCCTGCGGCGTCACCGTCTCCGGATCCTGGATCGTCATCCGCTCGCGGATGCCGCGCTCCAGACGCTGGAAGCCCGTCCGCACGTGCATCTGGATCAGTTCGCCGACGGCGCGGATCCGCCGGTTGCCCAGGTGGTCGATGTCGTCGGGCTCGCCCAGTCCGTTGTTCAGCCGGATCATCTCCCGGATGATCTCCAGCAGATCCTCGGGCGACAGGATCCGGGACGTCGACTCCCGCTCCGTCCCGCGATCGTCCGCGTGCAGCCGGCCGTTGAGCTTGTAGCGCCCGACCCGCGCCAGATCGTAGCGCCGCTCGTTGAAGAAGAGGTTCTCCAGCAACGACCTCGCGTTGTCGCGCGTGGGCGGATCGCCCGGCCGCAGCCGACGGTAAAGCTCGATCAAGGCGTCTTCCGGAGCCTTGGTCGGCTCCTTCTCCATCGTCGTCTGCATGAAGCGCCGGTCTTCGTTCGTGTCCACCTCGGCGAACTTCTCGCGCATCGCGTCGTCGCTCTCGACCCCGATCGCGCGGAGCAGGATCGAGACCGGCATCTTGCGATTGCGGTCAACCTTGACGGAGATCACTTCGCGGTTCGAGGTCTCGAACTCCAGCCACGCCCCGCGGTTCGGGATGAGCTTGGCGGTCGAGAGCGGCTTGCCCGTCGTCGGGTCGTTCGTGCGCTCGAAATAGACGCCGGGCGAACGCACCAGCTGCGAGACCACGACGCGCTCGGCGCCGTTGATCACGAACGTGCCGTCGGTCGTCATCATCGGGAAATCCCCGAGGAAGATGCCGTCGGGCCCGGTCTCCTTGATCTCCCCCGTCTCCCGCATCACCAGCCGCGCGGAGACGCGAAGCGGCGAGGCGTAGGTGATGTCGCGTTCGCGGCAATACGTCTCGGCGATCCGCGGGTCGGCCTTCGCCCGCTCCTGCTCCGGCCCCTTCGGCATCCGGGTCCACGGCGGATCGAACCGCGGCTCGAAGATCGAGAGCTCCATCTTCTTGTGGTGGTCGGTGATCGGGGAGATCTCTTCCAGCAGCTCGCGCAACCCTTCGCGCACGAACCAGTTGAACGATTCGATCTGCACCTGGACGAGATTGGGCATTTCCAGGACGGTGGGAATCCGTGAATAGGACCGCCGGTTGATTCCCGTGTTCGAAATCACCTGCCGGGGGCTCGTCGCCACGTCAGCGGCCGTCATCGTTGCCTTGCGATCCAACGCCATTATGGGTGCCTCCGTCATCGCCGCCATCTCCGCCCGCTCATCCACGGACGCATGTCAGCCGTTCGCTGTCCCGCTTGCGATCGCTCGGGCGGAATCGACAACCGCGCATTTTCCCGATATGCTGCTCCCGACAGGTCGGCGGCAGTCTGGTCTATGCGGCGATTGGCTCCAATTGACACCAACGCCAAAAAGGGAGGGCAGACCTCTCCCCTCCCAAAGAATTGATTCGGCTCCGAATCTCATCCAGCACGTTCCGTCCAGGTGTATCCTGCGGATCGCGGTCGCTTTCGCTGTGCGACTCCGCGAATGGCTAGGATACACCGCGAGGCTCGTCTCCGACAATACTTTTCGGGCCTAATCATGGCCGCGTGCATCGCCGGGCGCCGTCGATCCAGATGACCGGGCACGGCGTCGACCCACTCGCCTCTCCCCAACCGAAGGAATCCATCCAACTCCATGATCGATATGCATCTTCATCTACTGCCCGGCTACTGCCCGGCGTCGACGACGGCGCATCGTCACTCGAGATCTCCCGCGCGATGCTCGACAAGGCGCGACAATTCGGCTTCGATCGATTGGTCGCGACGCCCCATCTCTCCGGTCCGCTGGACCCGGGCTACAACGCGCAGGTCCAGCGGGCGCTTTCCCAGGTGCGGAGCGCGGCGCGCGGCGCGGAGATCGCGGTCGATCTGGGTTTCGAGATTCTGCTCAGCGCGGATCTGCCGTCGCGTCTGGAGCATGGCGAGCCGGTCACGCTCGCCGGGAGCGACGCCGTCCTCGTCGAGGCGCCCTTCGCGGGATGGCCGCTGCACGTGGACTCCACGCTTTTCAACATCCAGAGCGCGGGGTTCCGCCCCCTGCTCGCCCATCCCGAGCGATACGCGGCCGTTCAGCAGGATCCCGACAAGGCGCTCGCGCTCGCGTCGCGCGGCGTGCTCCTTCAATTGACGATCGGAAGCATCGTCGGCCTCTTCGGCAAAAGCGCGCAGCGGGTCGCGGAGCTCCTGCTGCGCGAGAACGCCGTGGCGATCCTCGCCTCCGACGCCCACTCGGCCGGTCAACGGTTCGTCAGCGTCGAAGACGGCCTGCGCCGAGCCAGGAGTCTCGTCGGGGCCGCGCGGGCAAGCCAGCTCGTGACGGCGAACCCTGCCGCATTGCTGGGCGGCAAGCCATTGCCCGCGCCGTTCGCCGTCGATGCCGACGAGTCGTCGGACGGCTGGCGCAAGTCCCTGTTCCGGTCCCGGACCAAGGTTCGGACCTGAACCGGTCTTCACACGCCGCCTGACGCATGCTATAAATCGTTGCGGAATAGCGGCGCGATGATGGCTGGCACCGTGGTCCCTGATAGCTCAATGGTAGAGCGCCCGGCTGTTAACCGGTAGGTTCTAGGTTCGAGTCCTAGTCAGGGAGCCGAACATCGAAGCCGGGGCGCTGCGGCGTCGCCGGCTTTTTCATTCCATTGCGGCGGGAGCGGAGACGTCGATGGCGAAAAAGGGGTGGTCGTCGAAGACGCTCGCGCTTTCGTCCGATCACGCCTGGCGGGCGCCGAAGGGCTACGTGGTCCTGGTGCTGGACCGCGGCGCCGCCCACATCTGCATCCCGGCGACGTGGGTCGTCAGCCCCGGCGAGGGCGCGATCGACGTCCACGACAAGCCTCCGCCGGACGACGACTGCGTGCTCCAGATTTCGACCCACCGCATCCCGATCGGGATCGACTTCTCGGGTCTCCCGGTCTCCGACCTGCTGGAGGGATACCTCAACGGTCCCCAGCCGGAGCGGAACGTGCTCGCCCGCGGAGAGGTCCAGACCGAGCATCGCGGCGATCTGCAGGTCTCCTGGGCGGAGACCCGCTTCATGGACGAACCGCAGAACCGCGAGGCCTGCTCCCGGATCGCCCTTGGTCGCCGCCTGCACGTGCAGGCGCTCATCACCCTTGCCTATTGGCCCGAGGATCTGCCCCGCATCCACCCCATCTGGGCGACCGTCCTCCAGACGCTCCGCATCGCCGAGTTCGTCGCCGAACCGGTCAACCACCGCCTGCACTGAATCGGGACTGGAATGAAGTTGCACGCAGCGTCGAAGAACCGCACGCCGACGACTCGGCGCCCGGATGGTCAGATGCTGTAGTTCACGACCGGCGCGCGGCTGCGATGGCGCTCGGCAAGCGTTTCCAGCGTGATGCCGTCAAGGAACTCGACCGACTGCGCCTGCAGCCGATGCCAGACGTCGTGGACGGGATCCTCGGCCGGGAGCCCTTCCCAGTGCGGATGGGACCGCGGGTCGAGACCGTCGAGCGCGGCGATCACTTCCCAGACGGTGATCGCGCTGGGCTCGCGGATCAATTCGTGGCCCCCAAGCGGGCCCCGCGTGCTCCGCACGAAGCCCGCCCGCCCGAGCGCGCTCAGCACCTGGTGCAGGTAGGCCTCCGAGATGCGCTGCCGCTGCGCGATGTCCCGGCTCTGCACCGGGCCCTGCCCGAACCGGAGGGCCAGATCAAAGAGGGCTCGAACGCCGTAGTCCGCCTTGCTGGAGACGCGCATTGAGCACCTCGTTCATGCTGCCGAGCCGGTATCCGTCGAGGTCGATCGAGACGTATTGGTAGCCGGCGGCGCGAACCCCGCGCACGATCTCCTCCCGCCGCTCCACGATCTCGGGGATCAACTCCGCAGGGAACTCCAGCCGCGCCAGCGTCTCGTGATGCCGCACCCGAAAGCCGCGGTATCCGAGCGAGCGCAGGAAGGTCTCCGCGGCCGAGACCTGCCGCAGCTTCTCGACCGTGATCGGATCGCCGTAGGCGAAGCGGGACGAGAGGCAGGCCGCCGCCGGCTTGTCCCAGATCCGCAGCCCCATTCGCTTCGCCAGCCCGCGGATCTCGGACTTCGTGAGTCCGGCCTCCTGCAGCGGGCTGCGCACGCCAAGCTCGCGGGCGGCGCGGATGCCGGGGCGGAAGTCGTCGCCGTCGTCGGCGTTCGTGCCGTCGATCACGACCGCCAGTCCCACCTCCTCCGCCGTCGTCTTCAGCTTTCCGTGAAGCTCGCTCTTGCAGAAGAAGCAGCGCTGGTGCGTGTTGCTCGCGTAGCGGGGATCGGTCAGCTCCATGGTCGAGACGACCACGTGCCGCGCGCCGATCTCCGCCGCGATCTCCGCCGCCTCCGCCATCTCCTCCGGGGCGTACGATCCCGACAGCCCGGTGGCGGCGACGGCCCGGTCGCCGAGCGCGTCGACCGCCATCCGCAGCATCAGGGCGCTGTCGACGCCCCCCGAGAACGCGACCAGGACCGACCCCATCTCGGAGAGCGAGGCGCGGATGCGTTCGAGTTTGTCGTCCACGGAGCAATCCAAGGCGGCCTCGCTTCACGAGTGGCGAAATCGTCCCAAACGCAGGATCGTCGCCGCGATATCACCGCGATGCTAGCAGGCGCGGCGTTTCGCCCGCAACTTCGCGTCACCAACGGACGGGCGACGGAGCGGCTGAGTGTTAGAGTTATGTGAGAGGCTTATGTCTCGCGGGCCGTCGACGGTGACGCGCCCGCGACAGTCGGCGGAGGGCTCGACCCTCTGCCCGCATGCATGACGGCGCCCGAGCGCCGAATAGGAGGCACATCCGTGTCGGACAACCCAGTGGTGCAACTCGACGACCTGTATAAGGAGTTCGTCGCCGGTCGTCTGGACCGCCGCGCGCTCATGCTCCGGGCCGGCGGGCTCGGCATCTCGGCCGCCTCGTTGTCGATATTCTTCCGAGGCATCCCCGCCTCCGCCCAGGCCGCCACGCCGGTCGCAACCGGCAAGCTCTTCAAATCCATCACCCGGGAGGAATACAAGGCGACCCTGCAGGGGGCGTACCCGTTCGTCAAGGATCCCGGTGCGGCAAGCAGCGGCGGCACGGTCATCCTTGGCGATCTCGCGTCATCCAATCTGACCTCGTTCAACGGCATACTGGGGGCGGACAGCCCCACGCTCGACGTGATGCAACTCGTGCATGAGACCCTCGTCGGCAGCAGCCCGATCGACGGCTCCTACGTTCCGGCCCTCGCCGACCGGTGGGAGATCTCCGCCGACGGCAAGGTCTACACCTATTTCCTCCACCCTGGCGTCAAATGGCACGACGGCAAGCCGTTCACCGCCGACGACGTGATCTTCTCCTTCGACGCCCAGAAGAACCCGGACACCGGCAGCGCGTACACCGGCAGTTTCGTCGGCGCGGTCGCGTCGTACCGCAAGACCGACGACCTGACGGTCGAAGTGACCGCGGTCGACGTCTTCGCCCCGCTGGTCTTCTTCGGCAACAGCTACTGCCCGATCATCCCGAAGCACATCTGGGAGAGCATCCCGCCCAAGAACTGGAAGTCCGACAGTGCGGCGAACGGGCAGGATCCGGCGCGGGTCGTCGGAACCGGCATCCTCAAATTCAAGAACGTCGACGCCAGCCGGGGCACCGCGACGTTCCTGAAGAACCCCGACTACTACGACGACAAGATGATCGTCGACGAGTTCATCTTCGCAACTTGGCCGGACGAGACGTCGGAGGTCGAAGCCCTTCGCGCCGGAAACATCGACATCATCGACGACGTTCCGTCCGCGGAGGTCAAGGGCCTCCAGACGCCGGACCAGGGCACCGACGTCCTGCTCGAGCCGAGCTTCAACTTCGGCTGGTTCGGTTTCCAGCTCGACCCCGCCAAGAGCCCCCTCTTTCAGGACGTCCGCGTGCGCCACGCCATGATCTACGCGCTCGACCGGCAGTCGATGGTCGACAACCTGCTCCTCGGATACGGCGAGGTGGCCCAAGGCTCGCAGCCGACGCTTTCGCCCGCCTACTCTCCGGAGAGCATCACCACCAAGTACACCTTCGACGTCGCGAAGTCGAAATCTTTGCTCGCGGAGGCCGGGTGGGTCGCCGGCGGCGACGGCATTCTCGCCAAGGACGGCCAGAAGCTCTCATTCGAGATCATGTACGGCGCCTCCAGCTCGAACGACGCGATCGCGGCCGCGGCCCAGGACTTCTGGAAGGCTGTCGGGATCGACGCGAAGCCGAGCCCGGTCGATTTCGGCACTGTGCTGGTCCCTGCGTTGACGGAGAACTTCAGTTTCCAGCTCGTCATGCTCGCGTTCCAGTGGGACGTCACCGGCGACCAGTCGGCGATGTTCGCCAGCGACCAGCACGGCACCGGCTTCAACGCCATGAACTACAAGAATCCGAAGGTCGACGCGGCGTTCGCCCAGGCGAAGCGCGAGCTCGACGACAAGAAGCGGGTCGAGTTGCTGATCGCGGCCACCAACCTCGTCAACGAGGACCTTCCGGTGATCATCAACTGGTTCCGGTCGAAGCGGTACGCCTACCAGACTCGGCTCCAGAACTTCAAACCCAACGCCAAGGGCGGCCTCCTCTGGACATTGCCGTACGTCTGGATCAAGAAGTAGCCCAAAGCCTCGGCGGCGGCCCTTGCAAGGGC
>JBPCRG010000665.1:0-7226 GCA_050997095.1 Thermomicrobiales bacterium
GGCCAGGAGCGCGACGCCATAGGTCAGGCGATCGGCCTTGACCGTCCGCGCGAATGCGAGCCCCGGCAGCAGAAAGACCGCGATCACCACCAGCTTGTGGACGGCGATCATCGGAAGCGCGCCAAATGCGAGAAACCAGACGGCGACGTCGAGCGCCGCCGCGCCCAGCGGGTAGAACTCGGTCGGATAGCCGCCCTGATGCGAGACGATCCAGCGCAGCGGATGGCCCTCGACGACCGACCGCCGGAGCAGCTCGCCGCGCACCGCGTGGAACGGATGGTCGACCGTCGCGAACCCGACCGGAAACCGCCCCGACGAACCGTCCGGCGCGGCGACCGACTGCCAAAGATGGAACGCCCCGAGCCGGGCCGCCGCCCAGACCGCGATGCCTGCGAAGAGCGCGAGCCAGACCGCGCCCCCCAAATTCCGGGGCTGGCCCGAAGTGGGGCGGCCGATCGGCGTGCCGTCCTCGAGGCTCATTGTTCTGACGCGGCCGGAGGAGGACCCGAACCGGCGGCGAATTCGTTCTCCCGGTCATCCCCGGCGAGGATCAGCCACAAGACGGCGAACGTCGCGCCGACGATCAGCGCCAGACCGAGCCCGATCCCGGCCGTCAGCACCCACTGGGGGCGGACGTGGACGAAGCTCGACCGCGAATCCCACCAGACCCGCCAGAGCAGCTCGCTGCGGACCTTCCGGCAGGCCGTCTCGCCCCGCCCGAAGTACGGCCCGACCGGGCAGGTGACCTGCACGCCCAGGGAGACCGGCACGCGCAGCAGGGTCACGATCGCGGCGGCGGCGATGACGATCAAGGTCCAGACCACCATGCCGACCCGTCGTGCGCGGCCGGTCATCGGCGGGGCCGCGTCCCGGACGGGTCCGCGGTCCTCGGGCACCGGCAGGATCTCTTCTTCGCTCGCGGCGTCATCGATCATGATCGACTGCATAGGGCCCAGATCGTCATCGTCATTGGAGATACCAGAAGGGGAGGACGTACTGCGTGAACATCACCACGTTGAGGGCCGAAAGCCCGACGAACAGCGCCGCCGTCCCGTATCGCAGAGCGGCGGGGGGAATGAGCATGCGCCACCCCAGCGCCAGGAGCAGGGCGATCGCGTTTATCGCGGGAAAGAAATACCGGGCCTGCGTCAATTCGAAACGGGTCCCGAATTGCAGCACTCCCCCGTAGGCGACGATGCAGGTCAAGAACAGGGTCGCGACGGCTTTCAACTGCCACAGCGCCGGCGAATCGACGGTCTCCGATTCAGACCGTGCGGATTTCGGGCGAAGGACACCCGGCGCCTCACGTAGCAGGAAGAAGACCAAGCCGAGCAGCGCGATCACGCACGGGACACCGATGACCAGCAGCAGCGAGGAGCGGAGTTGGATGAGTCTCCACCCGAATTCGCCCCACGTCTCGGCCCAGCGCGCGCGGCCGAAATCGCGGTTCCACAGCAGGCCGAGAATCGTCGGCGGCGTCTCGCCCCGGTAGGTGTAGGCCCATTGCAATGCGGCGATCTGGTCGAGGCCGCTGAAGTTGCCGTACGTGCGGTGCAGGAAGAGGTACCACGGCAAAACGAGCAGACCCGTGATCGCGCCGACCAGCGAGCCCTTGACGGCCCACTCCCGGACCCGCCTCCAGCCGATGCCCGCGACCATCGCGAACGCGATCACGGGCGCGATCGTCAACGTCGTGCTCTTGAAGAGCAGCCCGAGGCCAAGCGCGAGCCCGATCGTCGACGCCAGCCGCCAGGTGAACCCGCGACGGATGCCGCGGATGAGCAGGTACAGCAGCAGGCTGTACATCGCGATGCCTGCGATGTCGTTGTTCACCATCGCGGCCTCGTAGGAGATCTGCGGCTGGAACGCGACGAACGATGCGGCGCCGAGCGCGATGAAGCCGTCGCCGGGGAAAAGCGTCAGCGCCGTCAGGTACGCAAGCAGAACCGTCGCCAAGCCGAAGGGAATGGTCGCCGCGCGGATGAGATGAAGTTGGGAGGCGGAGGACGTCCGCTCGCTCAGCCAGTAGAGCGGGGTCATCACGACATAGAAGAGGGGGGGGTGATTCGCCGCGTACTGCCAGCCGTAGGGGTAATAGTCGGCGCCGACGCTGACGGCATGCGGAGGGTTCGCCAGCCACTTCGTTTCGTTGCAGTAGTTCCAATCGAGCACGTACCGGCAGTAGGGGAAGCGATCGTTGGGCAGATAGTCGCCCACGGCCGTGCCGCGGTTGAGCCGCGCCGACCGGAACGCCGCGAGATCGGGGATGATCGGCACGCGGTGTTCGATGGCGACGGTCCGCAGATAGGAGAAATGCGCGACCTCGTCACGTCCCGTGAAGGGCGGGAAGATGATGACGCTCAGGACTTGCTTGACGACATAGATGACGAGCAGCAGCGCGAAGAGCCGCCGCGACAGCGGCCACGACCGGAAGGTCCGCCACCGTGCTCCGGCCCCGCGCGCTCGCCTGAACGTGGCCGAATGGCCGACCGTCGCGATCGAGTCGGCCAAGTCAGTCCTCCGGCCGACCCTCGACGGTCGGCTGATGGCGGTCCGCCGCTATCGCAGTCCGCCGACGCCGGCGGGCTCCGGAACCCGCTTCATCTCATGGTACTCCTTCTCGGCGTTGACTTGGTCGAGGTCGTGGTGCTCGCCGAGCAGGTTCTTCGCCGCCAGCAGTCCCGTTTCGATCGAGTGGTCGGTGTTGTTGTACCGGAACGTGCCGTAGCGGCCGATGATCTGGAGATTCTCGAGCGACTCGACGAAGGCCTTGATCTTCGCCAGCGGCTCCTCGTATCCGATCACGTACGACGGGTACGCGCGCGGCGCCCGGATGGTGAATCCGTCGATCACCTCGTCCCGGGTGATGAACTTGAGGTCGTTGACGAGGTGCTTCACGGTCTGCTCGACCAGCTCCTCCTCGGTCATGTTCCAGATCGAGTCGCCATAGGAGCAGAAGTACTCGACCACCAGCGACGTCACGTCCGGGCTCGGCACCATCGCCGGGCTCCAGTTCTTCGGCTCGTGGAACCGTCCGAAGAGGATGTCCTTGTCGTGGACGTAGAGCCAGGTGTCGTGCGTGACCATCGGCTTCTTCAGCATCACGTTCACGGTGATGATGTTGCGGAACGTCAGCTTGTCCGCGGCGGCGAGGACGTCGGGCGGGGCGGGCGGATCCATGATCTTCGCCAACATCGTCAGCGGGATCGACGAGATGTAGTTCGCCGCCTCGATCCGCTCGGATCCCTCAGGTGTGCTGACCGTGACGCCGGTCACCCGGTTTCCCTCGCGATGCACCTTTTCGACGCCCGCGTTCAGCCGGATCTCGTTGCCATGCCCGGTGATCGCGTCGGCCATCCGCTCCGAGAACCGGCCGAAGCCGTCCCGGGGATACATGAACTCGTCGATCAGGCTGACGACCTTGCCCTTCGACGGGACGATCGCGTCCTTCACCGCGGTCACGATCGACATGCCCTTCGATCGTTGGGTCACCCAATCGCCGCTCATCTGGTCGCAGGGCAGGCCCCACACCTTCTCCGAATACCGTTGGAAGAAAAGCTGATAGAGGGTCCGCCCGAACTGATCGATGTAGGCGTCCTCCATCGAGACGATGGTGCTCGGCTTGAACTTCTTCTCGGCGACGGTCCGGCCGTAGTCCGCCATCGCCTTCGCGGCGGTCACCGGACCGATCGCCTTCAACGCGTTGCTGATCTTCAACGGGTAATCGACGAATTTTCCGTCGAAATAGATGCGGCTGACCCGATTCACCCAGAGCAGCTCGTCGGCGACGACTTCCTTGAACAGGTCGTTGAGCTCGTCGTTCTTGGTGAACCAGCGGTGGCCGCCGATGTCGAACTTGAACTCGCCGTACTCCGTGTCGCGTTTGATCGTGCGGGCCAGACCGCCGACGAACGGCGCCTTTTCCACGACCGTGGCCGACATCCCCGCCTTGCTCAACACGTATGCGGAGCAGAGGCCGCCCGGCCCGGCGCCCATGATCAGCGTCGAATTCTGGGAGGACTTGTCCCTCGCCGCGCCATTCTTCGAGAGGTCCATCAGGGGAGGGTCCTTCCTAATCATCGAATGTCGTGACGGCAAAGCAGTGATCGCCATCTTGTCGACTTTGAGGTTGGGATACCGAAACAGGCGACCATCCGGGCCGTTCGTCGCTCCGACGATCCACCCACGAGGCCCCGGGTACTGTACACCACCGCCGGATCATGCCTGCCATTGTTCCGCCTCCACCCCCGCAGGGATGGATTGCGCTCGGACCGCATCGTGGATGAGGCGGCCGAGGAGCGCGCACGCCACCGCCAAGCTGGCAATTGCGAGGCTCAGGACGCCGACCGCGTCGGCATCGTCGCCCCCGTTCCCCGTCCCCTTAAGCAATGCCTGGACCATCGTGGCAGGCGTCATCCGTGAATAGCTTTTGACGCTCCAAAGCGCGACGACGTCGTCCCGATTCCGCGGGCCGGAGTCGACCCACACGTAGTAGACCCTACCCGCGGAATTGCACATGGGAGGAAACCTGACCGCAACGAACGGATCGGTGAACGACCCCTTCGCGCTCGGAATCCGGTCTCCTCCCACGTCGAGGAGCACCGTCCGCACATCGGGCGTTCCCGGATCGGCCGAGCGGATATGGACCGCGAGATCGTACCGGTCATCGGGGGAATAGGAGCGCAGATCGAGGTCGACCCGCGCGAAATCGGGATAGTCGGAGACGACGTACCCGCCCCGGACGGCCAGCGAACGGTCGAAATCGATGGTCTTGCTGAAGCCGTAGGCCGCGCCGTGCCGGACATCGAACGGCACGGCGGTCGCGATCCATGCGAGAAGGATCACCGCCGCCGAACCCGCCGCGACGCCGAGACGGCCCGCGCGGCTCACGGCGCGGCCGCGGCGGCGGGACTGACGCCCCGATAGAAGGGCAGCACGAATCGGACCGTGGTCACGATGTTGAGCGAAAGCAGCGCCGCGAAGACCAGCGGGGGGATCAGCGTCCGAAGACGTTCCGGAACCACCGCGCGGTAGCCGAAGATGGAGAGCATCGCGAACCCGATCATTCCGGGGAACGCGAACCGCGCCTGCGTGAACTGGATCGTGCCGACGTAGACGACACCGGCCAGCATCAGCAGCACCCAGGCGGCCATCAGCGCCATGCCCTGACGCTGCACGCGTCGCGAAGGCGACCCCTCGCGACGGCGGAAGCGGCGCAGCGCCAGCGTCAATCCCGACAGGACCAGCCCCAGCGCGGCGGGCAGCCAAAGCAGATAAATGGCGCGGTAGGTCTCCGGATCGAAAGGAATCAGTCGCCACCCGTAGTTGCCCCAAAAATCCTCGAGCAACCCCTGCCAGAAACCGCCGGAGAGCAGCATGTCCGGCACGGTCTGCGCCTGCGCTCCGTAGAGCGGGATCTCGTGCAGCCGCCTCGCGCCGGTCGGATCGCCGTAGAGCAGCCAGGAGCGGACGAACCACGGGCTGGCGAGGAGCAGCGCCCCGCCACAGGGCGCCGCGATCGAGCCGACGATCCGGCCGGCGCTCCAAGAGCGGTTGCGGCCGGCGAAGACGAGCCCGAGCGCGACGAGGGGCAGCATCAAACCGAAACTCGGCTTGGTCCAGAGGCCCGCGGCAAGCAGCGCGGTCAAGAGCACTCCGTTGGGGACCGCATGCTCGACCGCGAGTCCACGGCAGAGGACGAGCGCCACCAGCGACGCGAGCAGGATGACCAGGATGTCGTGGTTCACGATCGCCGCTTCGAACGCGAACTGCGGCTGCAGCGCGACGAAGATCGGCGCGCCTGCCCGCATCCCGAAATCGTCGGGGAACAACGCGCGCGCCAGCTGGTAGGCGACGAAGACAACCGCGAGGCCGAGGAGCAGCGAGACGAAGCGGACCGCCCGCAGTTTCGCGACGTCCCCGCCGGGGGAGAGCCAGTACGCGGGCGTCATCAGCACGTGGTAGAGCGGAGGCTGAATCACTTCGGAGTTGTAGGGGAAATCGGCGACGTACGCGGCATGGGGAGCCGCCGCGTCGGGCAGACGGGTCACCCCCATCTCCCCCAGCCCGACCCCCGTGGCCATGCGCCGGATGTAGTCGAAATGATCCACCTCATCATGTCCCGTGAAGGGGGCGATGAGGAAGACGAGGAGGAGGCCTTTGCCCAGGAACAGGAGCAGCAGCAGACCAAAACACCCTCGATCGGCGGGGATGCCGGACGCGACGCGCTTGGAGGCGGAAAACGAGCGCCCGGCCACCGCGTCGCGCCTGTGACCGCCTATTCGCGCCAGGTGATGGTGTGATTCAGGACGAAGTTCGAGCAGGCGGCCAATCCGGCTCCGACGAGGTTCGCCAGCAGATAATGCCAGTTCTGCTGACGCACGAGGTAAGTGAGCACGCCAAAGTTGATGAGCAGACCAATGCTGTTGATCGGAAAGTACATCAGGAGGCGATGGATGAGCGGGCCGCTCCCGCGATCGTGCCACGTCCAGAACTCGTTCAGGCCGAAGGTCGCGATCATGGAGATGAAGATCGCGATCGGCGACGCGACGTAGAGACTGAGATGCGCGAAATCGCGGAGGAGAAAAAGGACGCCTTGGTTGATCACGAGACCGATCGACCCGACGACGATGAATTTCTGAAACCGCTGAGCAACCACCCAGGCGCGAACCGCTGGTTGCGGCCAGCTCTCCGTCGACATCATGATCGGGTCATCGCCTCCAATTTCATCGATCGATCAGCGGGGACTGGCGGTTCCCCGATGGAACTGCGCGGTTTGTTCCGGCCTCTGTTCAGTCGCGAACCTTAGCACGGGTGCCGTACCGCGAATGTGTTCGGCGCGAGAGCGCCTTCGGCCACAGCATTGTCTCGACATCAACGGCGACTGATGCCAAGCCCCATGATGCACGCCCGGCGCCAAGACTCCTTCAATCCGACCAATACCTGTGCGCCACGGATTGCCTGTGCCCGCCGCCGTCACTTTTTCGCGGGGACGAGTTGATCGTGCGCCGCCTTGAGTTGAACGTCGGTCGTCAGGCCGAAGCTGTTCGCGTCGAGCTTGGCCTCATCGCCCGGCCTGCTCATCTGCACCCCCTTCGGCAGCGCGACCGTCGTCGTCGGCGTCACCCCCGTGTGCCAGAACCGCTCGCCGCCCGGAGCGAGCCAGAGGGCGGTTCCGAGCACGAGCGTCGCGCCGTCCTGGAGTTGGGACGGCACAAGCACGGGTC
>JBPCRG010000251.1:0-3062 GCA_050997095.1 Thermomicrobiales bacterium
GGATCGGCCAAGTGCTGCAGAACCTGCTCGGCAACGCGGTCAAATACTCGCCCGTCGGCGGAGACGTATCCGTCCGCGTCGCGCGGCGCGGGCGGCGGGTGCAGGTCGACATCGTGGACCATGGCTTCGGGATCGCCCCGGAGGACCAAAGGTTGATCTTCGGCCGCTTCTACCGGGTCGGCGCGGTCAACGGCCTGCCGGGACTGGGGCTCGGCCTCTTCATCTCGAACATGCTGGTCGAAGCGCACGGCGGCCGGATCTGGGTCGAGTCCCGCAGGCACGCCGGCAGCACCTTCTCCTTCGAGCTGCCGGACGGCGTCGACCGCCCGCCGCCCGCCGAGCCGCCGACGGCCCGGCCCTGACGTGCATCATCGATCGGCATCTCTGCCGACGGCGCCGCGGCGCCCCGCACCCGTCACTCCGGGCGCAGCCCGCGGGCGCAACACCGCCGTCATTCGTCATTCCGAGCGGAGCCCGCAGGCGGAGTCGCGGGGTCCAGGAATCTTTTCGACCGAAGGGAGAATCGTCGTCGGTCTGGGCGACGACGCGTGACGTCGCACTGACTGTTGAGAACGCAGACGACGGGCATACGCATGGCGCATGGAGCAACGACGAGATTTTTCCTTCGTCAGAATGACATGTTGAGCGCGTCTCCCGCGTCGTCTCCCCCTTGCCCCCGAACTCGGGGCGGGTACCCTCCGGGTGCGGGCAGGGGGGATAGGGGGCCGTTCCGACGCGTCGAATCGCGATGGAGAGCATCGAGGAGGCAAGGCGCATGTGCGGCCGGTACGTGATCTATTTCCTGCCCGAGGAGATCCACGAGCGCTTTCAACTGCGGCACATCCCGCGGGAGCTCTTCCACAGCTTCAACGCCGCGCCCACCCAGGGGCTGCCCGTCGTCTGGTCGCCGGAAGCCGAGGCGCGGGAGGTGGCGACGATGCGCTGGGGCCTGGTCCCGCGCTGGTCGCGCCCGGGCCTGCTGAACGCGCCCCCCGCGCCCTTCAACGCGCGCGCCGAGTCGCTCGCGGAGAAGCCGATGTTCCGCTCGCTGATCGCCTCCCGGCGGTGCCTCGTCCCCGCCAACGGCTACTATGAGTGGCGGACGGAGGGCGGCAAAAAGCAGCCCTACTACTTCTCCCTGCCGGGCGAGCCGATCTTCTCCTTCGCCGGCCTCTACGACGAGATCCCCGGCGACGCGGACGCTCCGGGCGATCCCGACGGGCCGCGCCGCTCCTTCACCGTGGTCACCACCCGCCCCAACGACCTCACCGCCGGGTTCCACCACCGGATGCCCGTGATCCTCGCCCGCGGGGACGAGGAGGAGTGGCTCAGCCGCGACGTCACCGACCCCCGCATCGTCGACCGCCTGCTCCTGAATCCCTACCCCGCCGACCGCATGGCCGCCCACCCCGTCTCCCCCGCCGTCGGTAACGTCCGCGTGAACGACCCGTCGCTCATCGAGTCGGTCGGTCGTGCCGTCGTGGCTGAAGAGGCCGACTCGGACGTGGTGACCGCAGACGACGATGCACCACAGCACCAATCGACGTTGTTTTAGCCCATCTGCCGACGCTCGGAATGCTGAATCGGACTCTTGTTCGCTTCCCGCATTCCAGCAGCAACCGTACCAACACGCTATTCAACAGACGATTCTAGAGACGATTCTAGTTCGCTACACTATGGCAGGCACGATATGACCGTTGCTTGCACTTCGCCGGAGGTAAAACGGCTCGAATCAATTCCGCCGTGGTGTCTATCAGAAGGGTAAAGCCGTTGACTGATTTTCTGGATCAAATCCCGTTTGCCCAATCGGAGTTCGCGGAAAATCCCGAACCGCGATGTCCGTGTGTGTTGCTGCTCGATACATCAGGGTCGATGCGTGGTCGCCCGCTTGACGAATTGAATGCGGGGCTCGTCACGTTCAAGGACGAACTGATGGCCGATGGCATGAGCGCAAAGCGGGTGGAACTGGCGATCGTGACGTTTGGACCCGTCAACGTCAATTCCGATTTCCAAACAGTGGACTCCTTTCAAGCGCCAACGCTCCATACCACCGGCGACACACCGATGGGCGGAGCGATCGAGAAAGGACTCGATCTTCTTCGGGTTCGCAAGGACGTCTACCGGCAAAATGGCATCTCGTACTATCGGCCATGGGTTTTTCTCATCACCGACGGAGCGCCGACGGACAATTGGCACAACGCCGCGGCGCTCGTCCGGAACGGAGAAGATTCTAAATCGTTCATGTTCTTCGCAGTCGGTGTCGAAGGCGCCAGGATGGACGTGCTGGCGCAGATCGCCACGCGCGAGCCTCTTCGTCTAAGCGGACTTCGCTTCCGCGATCTATTCTCCTGGCTTTCCAATTCCCTCAGCTCGGTGTCAAGATCGAGTCCGGGAGACGCAGTCCCTCTTGCCAACCCGGTCACTCCCGGTGGCTGGGCCGTCGCAGGGTGAATGCATCCGGCTGGCGTTTTGCGATGGCATCTGTGGCCGGCTCATCCCATGTGCGGTCCGCAGTGCCGTGCCAAGATAGGAGTCGTTGCGCCGTCATCGACTCCGATGGGAAAGATGTGCTGATGGCCGTCGCTGCCGACGGCGCCGGCAGCGCCAGTCGAGCAGAAGAAGGAGCGCAGTTGACCTGCGAGTCCTTCATCAAGACCATGGCGCCCTTGCTCTCGATAGATGACGGCGTGGAGAACGTCACCCAGGCAGTGGCATCGGCTTGGCTGAACGACTTTCAACAGGACATTGCGCAAAGGGCTGATCTGACTGGATCACACGTCCGCGATTTTGCCTGCACGTTCTTGGCCGCCATCGTCGGGCCTGCCGCCGCCGTGTTTCTTCAGATCGGAGACGGCGCCATCGTTGTCTCTCCATGTGACGAGCCGGAAGAATTCTCCTGGATATTTTGGCCTAAAAAGGGAGAGTACGAAAACCAAACAACATTTGTCACCGATGTTTCCGCGGAAGGACGGCTCAATTACGAACTCGTTCGGACGCGCATCGACGAAGTCGCGCTCTTCACCGACGGCCTGCAACGATTAGCCTTGCATATGGTCGATCAA